>JBFGSX010000062.1:0-8193 GCA_041566495.1 Thermoplasmatota archaeon | reverse complement strand
GGGGGCCGTGGGGGCGTTCTTCACCTTGTTGGTGATGGTGGGCGGGGGCGCGGCGCCGCCTTGAGCGGAAGCGTTAGGAATAACTGCGAGCGCGCCGAAGAGCAGCACGGCCACGACTGATACGGCAATGAGAGCCTGTTTACGATTTGTCATGCGGGTCACCTTGACACAGGCGAGCCGGGGCGGCCCGTCCCTGTGGACAACCCTTCGAGCGCCAGGTTTCGCCTTAAGGGTTATGGTTGGCAGGCTTGACTCGGGGCCGCCAGATATCAGGAGACAGCGAGGGTGAACCGCAGTGTTCCATCAACGCCGCTCATTTCAACCTGAGCAGAGCCATCGGGGGCCGTTGCATCCCAGTTCAGGCCATTGACCTGCACATTCCACTTCGCGGTGGCATGGGCTTCGCCACTTGGGGCGGTCTGGCTGGTGATGTCGAGGCGGCGGCCGTCAGCGCCTTGGTCAAAGAGGAAGATCTGCACGTTCAGCACGGGTTCCCGGGGCGTCCGGTTGCACGACGTGGGCTTGATGGAGAGGTCCTGTAGGGCCTGGGCCTGGCCGGCATTGCCGCTGGAGCCCTGGGCGCTGGCCTGGTCGCCGTCCACGAAGAGTTCCATTTGCAGGGCGCCGGTGTTGGCGCGGGGGGTGAATGTGATGTCCTTGACGTGGTAGCTTTGGTCAATGGCGGGCAGGGGGTCGAGGCCATCCTTGCAGCCGTCGCCGTCGGTGTCGGCCACCAGGGGGTCCGAGCCGTAGACAAGGATCTCTTCGCCGTCCTCGAGGTTGTCGTTGTCTGTGTCGACCTCACGGGGGTCTGGGCGCACGACGCGGGTGACGCCGTTGACTTCGATGGTGATGCCCATCCATTCGTCGTAATCGCTGAGGCCGTCCCCGAACAGGATCTCTCCTGGGCGGTATGTGCCGGTCTCGTCGTTGAAGGGGAGGCTGGAGCGGTAGACGCTGGGGCCGGGGTCACTGTCGGCCTTCATGGGGTTGGTGTCGGTGCCACCGTCGAATGGGCCGGTGAAGTCAGGGTCTTCGCATTCGGAGCGGACCGTGTGGCGTGCTTCTTGGCAGTCGCTGAGGCCATCCATGTCAGAATCTTGACTTGCGGGGTCGGTGCGCAGGAAGAATTCGTCGAAGTCGTCGAGGCCGTCCCCGTCGGTGTCGACTTTCTTGAGGTCGCTGCCGGTCTGGACGAAGACCCGACCGGTCATGGATTCCCGGACCAGCATCTGCCAGCCCTGGCGTTCTTCGGCGTCGGTCAGGCCGTCGCCATCACTGTCCACGTCGTCGTTGCTGGTGCAACCAGCCAAGGCCATGAGGCCGATGAGGAGGACGACAGGGAGTACGCGCACAGACCTTTGACGCCTGGCTTTGCGCTTATTCCTTGTGGATAGGGGCCATGACCGCTTCCCGGTGGACGGTAATGGGTGGCGGGGACCGCAGCCGTCGCCATCGGCTATAGCCCAGCCATGCTGAGATGGCGACGGCCAGGAAGGATGCCACGGCGGTGTCGATGACGCTCCACCACTCGTACTTGGGGGACACCGTCACGATGTCTGGTTCGGTCCCTCCGTCGATGGTGGTCACGGGTTGGTTGGTGGCCGTGTCGACCAGGATCTGGAATGTGAAGTAGAAATTCCGAGGCGTCAGGGGCCAAAGCACGCTGATACCCCCGGCAAAAAGGTCCATGAAGACGTGGGATGCCAGGAAATAATTGGCCAATAGTAGGTTGACGGGCGTTCCGGGGCGCCATGCGAACTCGCCAAAGGATGCATCCGGGTCCTGGCGGCGCCACACGATGATCATGGCCGCCGTCAGGATCAGGGGGATCCAGACGTTATGGAAGGCCGCCCGATGGAATGCCCGGGCGAGGAAGTAATCCGCATCCGGCAACAACGCCAGGGGCAGCCAGGCCAGGATGCGCTTGCGTGAAGCGGGGAAGAACGCCAGGGCGAACAGAGTGGGCGCGACCACGTGGGGCAAGACCGAGGGCAACAGGGGCAGAGCGTTGTGGTCCTTGATGGAGGTTCCCACACCGATGGGTGTCCGATTCCACTGGCCCCGGCGCAAAGGTCACCGAGGACCGGTCCTTCCGGGGTCCCATGCAAGGATTGGATCGGCCGCCGCCCTAAGGGTACGGTAGCAGACCCTGCACCAAGCAGGTGCAGGCTATTCTTCTTCGTCGACGCGAATGGCCCTCAGACCCTTCTCCGCCACGAGTTTACGGCTGCCTGGGGTGGCCCAGTCGGGGTGCTCGAAGCGCTTGAGGACGTTACCGAGAATGCCCATGATGTTGTGGACCTCGTAGTCGCTGGGGTGGCTGCGGCCGATGATCTTGCGCCAGATGCCCTGCGCGACCTCGCGGCGCCAGTGCCGACCTTCGGTGGAGGCGACGATGTCGTCCCAGGCCTTGTTCATCCGGTGCAGTGTCCCGGGTTCGAGGGTGCGCTCGGGCGTGATGTTCTCGGCCCGGATGCGCCAGGTCTCGTAGCATAGCAACGTCACGGCATGCGCGAGGTTGAGGGAATTGTAGTCCGCGGTGGGGACTGTGACCAGTTGGTCCAGTTGGTTCACCTCTTGGGCGGTGAGGCCGGTGTCTTCCCGGCCGAAGACCAAGGCGATCTTGCCGTCCAGGTCCTTGACGCTGTCAGCCCAATCGCGGGCGTCCATCGTCTTGCGAAGGAAACGGTTGTCGGCTGTCGTCGTGCGAGCGGTGGTGCCGACCGTGAAACTGACGTCCGAGATGGCCTCTTCCAAGGTATCGACGATGCGTGCATCGCGGAGGCTCTGGCTGGCATGCACTGCTCGGGCCAAGGCATCATCAGACTGAACATCGCAGCGCGGGGCCACGAAGCGAAGGTCGGTGACGCCGAAGTTGGCGGCGCCGCGGGCGATGGCGCCCACGTTGCCCGGATGGCTGGTGCCCACGCATACGACGGTGACGTCCACGAGTCTGGCGAGTCGCCCCCTGCAAAAACCGTTGCCTCGTCGCCGCTTCCTCTCAGGCTATAAAGCGGCGGCCGGTGGGAAGGATTGCATGCCCGAAGCTCCGGAGAACGTTGTCAAGACCGGTACCACCACCCTCGCCATTGCCTGCGAGGATGGCGTCGTCATGGCCACGGAGAAGCGGGCGACGATGGGGCACCTCATCGGCCACAAGAACACCCAGAAGCTGTTCTCCGTCGATGACCACCTCGCCCTCACCACGGCGGGTCTGGTCGGCGACGCCCAGATGATCGCTCGCAACCTGCAGGCCCAGGCGCAATTGTACCGCTTCAAGCGTGACACCCCCCTGCCCGTGCGGGGCGCGGCGACATTGCTGGGTAACCTGCTCAACAACAGCAAGTTCCAGCCCTACTGGGTACAACTCATCGTGGGCGGCTACGACCACCGCGGTGGCAGCATCTATTCCGTGGACGCCGCCGGCGGCAGTATCCCAGAGACCTGGACCTGCACTGGTAGCGGCTCTCCCTTTGTCTACGGTGTCTTCGAGGACCGTTACGAGGCCGGCTGCAAAGTGAAGGATGCCGTGGACCTGGCCATCCGTGGGCTAAACGCGGCCATGCGCCGGGACGCAGCCAGCGGCAATGGCATGGACATCGCCATCATCGACGCGAAGGGTTTCCGCCGCGTCACGGAAGCTGAGATCGAGAAGCGCCACAAGGCGATGAAGCTCCCGATCAGCTACCACGCGTGATCTTCACGATCAGCAGCAAGTAGAGAGCCACCGCAGCCATCGGGACGGCAGCGACCAAGCCCAAGGGCCACTGGATCCTGTACGTGGCGTAGAAGGCGCCCGCCAGGCACGCCAATCCAAGGAGGGGGGCGACCCAGGCGTTCTTCTGCTTGGTCCGGCGCGCGGCCCGTTCCATCGCGGTCCCCATAGGAGCCGATCTGGGTCTCGAGGATTAGTCGTGATGGTCCGGTTCGGCCGGGTGCAGCAACACGGCGATGCTGAGCAACGCACCGGCGGCGATGAGCGCCAGCACGGGACCCGGACCGACGGGTGCCGTGGCCAGGGCCAGTAGCAGACCCGCTAAGAGGACGAGCCAGCGGGCCTTGGCGGCGAGCTCGGCGAACTTGGGTCGGATGAGACCTGCAGATACGGTGGCGGCGGCCACGACAGCCAGCAAGCCCAGGAAGATCAATACGTAGGCGAGCCAGACGGGGGGTTGGGCCACGAGAGCCGATCCGGCGGCGGCCAAGAGGGAGAACCCTGCAGCGTTCCACAGGGCGGCGCGACTGTAGCGGGTGTTGACCCAGACGAGGACCCCTGCCACGGCGGCGAGGATGACGATGATGGCGACGAGCGGAGGGGCCAACAGAGGGACTTCACCGACGAAGGCGGCGTTGCTGAGCGTGAGGAGTCCCAGGAACGTGGCGCCGAAGGCGACCAGACGCCGGGCGGCCGGTGCTTCATGCTCGGTATCCGTCCACATCGTAGGTTCCCCGGGGGAGTGTCCACGCTTGGTGTTTTTGGTGCCTCAGGCAAGGGGCATGCTTCGCACGAGGCGGGCCCCATTGGGGTCCACCTTGGCGCGCTGGATCTCCCCGTGGCCTTCCAGCAATGCTTCGGCCCGTTCGAGGTCGCCGGCGTCGCCGGTCACCCACAAGGTGGAGCCTAGCATGCATTGGCCCCAGTGCAGATCATCGGGCAACTGGGCGCCGATCTCATCCATTTTTTCGGGGCGTAATCCGAGGGCGCGGCTGAAGGCGGAGGATTGTTGCAGCACTTCCGCCCAGGCTTTGTCCCGGCCGACGTTGAGGATGGCATCCACGGCAGGGTCGCCCAGCAAGCGGCTCCGTTCTTTCCACTCGTGGGCTTGGATAATGGACTTGGTGCTGATGCCTTGGCCCAGGGTGCAGAACAGGAACTCTGCACCATTGGGGGCCGCGACCTGCATCGCCCAACCTTGCGGGGGGCAGCCGGGCTTGATGCGGACTTCTCCGCCCCCGAACCATGCCCCGACGGCGTCCCCGAGGCCGGTGCCTTCGACCACTTCAGCCGCGTGGGTCGCTTCGAGGGCCTTCTCGGGTTCGATGTTGAGGAGGTCTGCAGCGGCGAGGCAGGCCGCCAGGCTGCCGGCGGCACTCATCCCAAAGCCTTGCCCGACGGGGAGTTCGAGTTTGATCTCGACGCGAAGGGTCTGTTCGGTGAGGCGGCGCAGCGCGGCCGCCGTGACGGGGGCGTCGTCGAGGACGCCGTTGATGGTGATGGTGGTCTCGTCGGCGATCTCGACGCCAGCGTAGGCGCCTTTCATGAGGCTCCAACCGGCGCCTCGACTGCCTCGGCTGAGGGGATTGGGGCTGCCGTCGTGGATGGCGAAGACGCCGGTGACGTGGGCCGGTGCGAAGGCGACCTTCACGTGGCCACCTGCACGGTACCAGGGCCATGGATGGCATGGATGATGTGTCTGAGTACGGTGCGCTTGTCGCCACTGAACGCTTGCTCGGTGCCGTCGCGCCCGAGCAGCCATGCTTCGGTGTCTTCTGCGCTGAACGAGGCATCCGTGTTGGCGATGATCCATTGGGCGTCGTAGCGCTCCAACCGACCCCGGGCCCGCTCCAGCATGTGCTCCCGTTCACTTTCGGCCTTGAACGCGACGAGGGCGGCATCGGGCAGGCGCTTGCGGATCGCTTCGATGACTTTCCCAAGGGGCGTCATGGTGATGGTGAGTTCTTTGGCTTCGCTGGCGATCTTAGTGGTCGCCGCGACGGGGGCGTAGTCGTTGATCGCGGCAGGCATCCAGACCTCGTCGTAGGAGTCCATGTCGTCGACGAGGGCCATCAGGTCAGCGTGGCTCTGGAAGCGGACGGTGTCGTGGCTACTGGCCGGCGTGGCGGAACCGAGGCCGTACCACAGATCGACGTCGCCGCCGAGCCGGTACAATTCCTGTGCCAGGATGACGGCGCTGCGACCGCTGCTGCGATTGGTGATGATGCGCACCGGGTCCACGGGTTCGCCCGTGGCACCACCGACGACAAGGATGCGCTTTCCAGCCAGGGGGCTGGTGTCGTGCAGGCGACGGATGACGCCGTCGACGATGGCGTCGATGTCTGCCAATTTGGCCTTCTTCTCTTCGTGCTTGGGCTCGATCCACGTCACGCCTAGGCGCTCCACGAGGGTCTTCTGGTGCTCTGCCACCAGCGGGTGATCGAGCATGGCTTCGTGCATGGCGGGAGCGACGACCACGGGGGTCTGGGTGCCGAAGGCCACGGTGGCACAAGTCGTGACCGTGGTGTCGTCGATACCGAGGGCCATCTTGGACACGGTGTTGGCCGTCGCCGGCGCGATGAGGAGCAGGTCTGCGCGGCCAGGGACGTCGCCAAGGAGTTGCACGTGCTCGACGCCCCCGGTCAACTTGGTGATGACCGGGTTGCCGGTGCCGAAATGCATGGCTTCTGCCGTGACGATGCCTTGCGCAGCGCCACTCATGACCGCATGGACCTCGGCGCCGTGCCGGATCAGTTCTCGCGCCAACTCGACGCATTTGACCGCGCCGATGCTGCCGCTGATGGCCAGGACGATGCGGCGGCCCGCGAGCAGCGACGACGCGCTGCCCCGGATGTTTTCCACCGGGTGCACATGGGCATCACCGCAGTCCCGAGGTTAAAACACCACGGCTTCGACCGCCGCAGGGCCGCCAAGCCCTTTTCCCCGCCGTGGGAGCTCTCCTTGCATGACCAAGGTGACCGTGCACATGTTCGACGACCAGGTGGCCAAGGGCGCCTTCGTCGTTGCATCATTCCCTAGCGTCGGCTTGGTGGCCACCATCACCGCGACCTACCTCGTGGAGGAATTGGGACTCCGCCAAGTGGGTGTGATGGACTCCAGTCGCTTCCCCACGATCTCCGTCGTCGAAGACGGCGAGCCCCTGAACCCCGTGCGGCTCTACGCCGGACAAGTGGGCAACGTGGACCTGGTGGTGTTCCTCTCTGAATTCCAACCCAGCCCCGAACTGGTCCGCCCCGTCAGCGAAGCATTGTTGCGCTGGGCCAAGGAGCATGAATGCGCCTGCATCATCGCTCCGGAGGGCCTCATCATGGAGGACGAACCGGTCTTCGATGGCGCCTTGGACGTCTTTGCCGCCGCCAGCACATTGGATGGTCGCCGGCAACTGGTGGACGCTGGAGCGACGCTGTTTCAGGAGGGCATCGTGGCAGGGGTCACGGGGGTCTTACTGAACCTGGGCAAGCGCGACCAATTCCCCGTGGTCGGGGTCCTCAGCGAAGCAGAGCAAGGGCAACCCGATGCCCGTAGCGCGGCCTCCATCGTGGATTTGCTGGGCCGGTTCATCGGAGCCCCCATCGACACTGGCCGGTTGCGTCAACAAGCCGACGTCTTCGATGACCAAGTGGGAGACGTGCAGCGACGCATCCGCTTGCAGGAAGGCGGCGGAAGCGACGGCGACTCATCCATGTTCGGCTGAGCCAGGACAGCACCCTTTAGTCGGCCAGCCTTGGCAGCATCGTGGAGTATGCTCGCCTAGCCAGTTTCTTTGAACGGCTGGAGGCCACGACCAAGCGCCTGGAGATGACCAGCATCCTATGCGAGATGCTCGACGAGGTGGCCGCCGATGAGATGCTGCCCGTCGTCCGATTGCTCCAAGGCAAGGTCGCTCCTGACTGGGAAGGCCTCGAACTGGGCTTGGCTGAGAAACTGGTACTACAGGGACTTGCTCGCTCCACGGCGGTGGACCTCGACAAGGTCACCAAGACCTACCAAGACGCCGGGGACCTCGGCGCCGCTGCCCAAGCGCTGCTTGCCAACCAATCCAAGAGCCGACAAGCGGGTCTGTTCAGTTTCGAAGAGACCTCCCCGGCGCTGCCGGTGGCTGCTGCGTTCGCCAAACTCGTCGAGATCGCCACCACCACCGGCACCGATTCTCAATCCAAGAAGCAACGCCTCCTGGAAGCCTTGTTGTCCGCCGTGACCCCCCTCGAGGCGCGGTTCCTGGTGCGCACCATCTCTGGCCGCCTCCGGCTAGGTGTCGCTGACATGACGTTCCTTGATGCCCTCGCCGCCTACCACGTGGGCCGAGGGGTCCGCTCGGTGACGGAGATGACCCCCGAAGAACGGGAAGAGCACGAAGCGACCCGTGCCGTCCTCGAGCGGGGCTACGATCTGCGCAGCGACCTGGCATTGGTGGCCTCCACCCTCGCCGACGGGGGCCTCGATGCGGTCGCCGC
>JBFGSX010000061.1:0-8229 GCA_041566495.1 Thermoplasmatota archaeon | reverse complement strand
GCACGTCCCGGCACTTGTTCCAGTCGAAGGTCGCATCCCGGCCCATGGATTGGATCTTGTCTGCGGCCCAACGGACGGAGCCGAGGGACTTGCGCAGCCGGGGCAATCCAGCGATGATATCGAGGACCTCTTGATCGTAGTCACGCAAGTGATCCAGGTTGGGGAATTTCTCCGGGTACCGCATCAGGGATTCGACCGTGGTGTCCACGACGCATTGCACGCGGGCCATCTCGGTCTTTCTGATCCGGTGGTACCGGTCGGGGTCAGGGACCTCGATCTTGAGCGACCGCTGGAAAGCCTTGTCCAAGATCTCCTGCGCGGTGAGAACTGTGGGGACTCGTTCCAGCATAGGCGCTCCGACTCGGTTCTCCTATATGAGTGCGGAGACCCCTTAGGGTTCCCTGGTGGCCTCTTTCTGGGCGGCTGGCAGGGTGAATCGGATGTCCGTCCCGCTCTTGGACGGCTCGACCCGGATGGTGCCTCCATGCGCCTCCACGATCCTTCGGGTGACGGCCAGCCCCAGGCCGACACCGTCCCCTTCGGAGTTCCCCCGGTTGAAGAGGTCGAAGACCGTGGTGGGGTCAATGCCTTGCAACCCGGGGCCGTCGTCCTTGACCGACACTTCCACCATGTCGTCATGGCGTTCGGCTTGGATGGACACGACGGGTGCCTCAGGGGAATGATGCATGGCATTGCTTAGCAGGTTGTTGAAGACGATGCCTAGCAGGGCGTCATCGGCCCAGACAGCCGGCAGGGGACTGGCGACCATGACCTTACCCTTCGACGGGTCATTATCGATGCCCAACATGGCCGTCGCGGCCCCCACGGCCCGTTCCAGATTGACGGTCGTGGTGTTGGCTTTCGATGCACTGACTTCAGAGAAGTTCAGCAAGGCGTTGATCAATCGCATCATCCGGTCCAAGCTCTCGGCGGTGGTCGCCAATTCTTGCCGTGCCTTCTCGACCTGGTTGGCTGCCAATTCGCGGTCGACCATTCCCAGGTACAACTTCGCGTTGCGCAAGGGTGCTCGCAATTCATGCGAAGTGAATGCTGCGAATTGCTGCAGGTCATGGTTGCTCTGCTCCAATTCGTCACGTGTCCGTTTGAGGTCCGTGATGTCGATGACCACCACGACTGCGCCATCAATGCGGTTGTCGTTGGTCCTGTAAGGATGGATGCGTAGCAACGACCAGCCGTCACCGACCCGCACTTCGCGCTCCACGGGTTGGACGTTGTCGATGACACCTTGAATGAGGTCATCGAGGCTGTCCACGCCCAAGCGTAGCCGCAGGTCGCCGATTGGCCTGCCGACGTCGCTGCCAATCAGGCTGAGTGCCTTCTGTGCCGCGGGCGTGAATCGGCGGATACACAAATCAGATCCAAGGAAGACGATCGGGAACCGGACGGAACTGAGAAGGTTCTCAAGGTCGCTGTTCACACGGGACAATTCGGTGTTCCTGTTGGACAGCTCTTCGTTCAATGTGGACAGTTCTTCGTTGGCGGATTGAAGTTCTTCCGCCGTCGTCTGCAGTTCCTCGTTGGTACTTTGCAGTTCTTCGTTGATCGACAAAGCCTCTTCGTTGGATGTCCGGAGTTCTTCAGTGGTGGTCTCGTATTGTTCGACCGTGGACTGCAACTGCTCACGGGTCTGTTCCAGCTCTTCTTCCAGAGCGTCCAACGTGGATGTCTGGCTCGGTGTCACGTCCGCTGTAGCATTGGTTGGCGCATCGGAGGCACGGTGGAATGTGATGGCGAACATCTCTTCGCCATCCATGTCGGTCAGCGGAATGCATTCGATCTCCACGATCGTGATGCCGTCGGGCTGCTTCCAGCGGACCCGGCGGTGCGCCCGCGTGTGTTCGTTTTGGGCCTGCATCACGACGGCGCGTACGTCAAGTTCCAGGCCCGGCCGGGCCATGCGGAAGACGTTGAGCGTGGCTCGCCCTGGGGCCGGCTCGAGGAACTCCCGGGTGTGGCCGATGAACTCGATCACCTCGCCAAGGCGATCGGCGACCACCCCGGGGGGCACGTAGTGCCCAAGAAGTGCCTGATTGATGCGCTGGCGCAGGGACGCTTCGTTCTTCTCAGGCACGGGCACATTCCGCACTGGGCGACGTCCGTTCTCGATCGGTGCGCGGAAGATGGCATAGGACAGGGGCAAGGCCTTGTCTTTGCGCGCGTAGATCGGCGTGTGGGTGTCACTCTGAGTGAAGTACTCTGACAATTGCCCCGTGCTTTCACTGGAGCCCAGGACGAGTGTGCCAGTGTTGCGAAGAGCGTAGTGGAACGCTGTCAGGGCGCGTTTCTGGGCTTCCTGTCGGAAGTAGATGAGGACGTTGCGGCAACTCACGATATCCACGTTGGAGAACGGCGGATCGCGGTAGACGTTGTGGGTGGAGAACACGCACATGTCCCGGATGCGTTTGCTCACCTGGTACCCGTCACCGGTCTGCGTGAAGTACCGTCGTAGCAGGGCATCAGGAATGTTGTTGGTGGCTGAATCCTTGTAGAATCCCTGCCGGGCTGCTGTGACGTTGGCCTCGTTGATGTCCGTGGCGAAGAACTGGATGGTCCGGGTGGCTGCGTCTTCACCGAGCGCCTCAAGGACCGTGATGGCCATGGAGTAGACTTCCTCACCCGTCGAACACCCTGCTACCCAGATCCGCAAGGATTTGTCCCTCGATTTGGCTAGCTTCGGCAAAATTTGATCCTTCAGGACCTGGAATGTCTGGGGTTCACGGAAGAAGCTGGTGACGCTGATGAGTGCGTCCGAGTAGAGTGCCCTCAGTTCCTGTGGGTCCGCCCTAAGTTGTTCAATGTAGGTGCCAAGATCGCGAACGTCATGCAGGGCCATGCGTCGCAGCAATCTACGTTTGAAGGTGGACGACTTGTAGTCCCCGAAGTCGACACCGGTCGCGTTGCGCAGCAGAATGTGGACCTTCTCCAGATTGGGGATGTCTTGTTCCATCTGCTCGTCGAGCGTGTTTGCCGGAGCCACATAGGGGTGTTTGAGGAGTTGCACGATCTCTGTGGCGATCTCTGCGGGTCTCAGGATGAAGTCGACGACCCCGGCGCGCACCGCGGCGTCTGGCATGCCACGGTAGGCCGCGGATTCAGGCTCCTGAGCAAATGTGATGCCGCCCGCCTCTTTGATCTCCTTGAGGCCCGCGGCCCCGTCAGAGCCGGTCCCGGACAAGATGACTCCCATGGCGCGGGTACCCACTTGCAGCGCAAGGGATGCGAAGAACTTGTCAATGACCGCCAGACGAGATTGGCCTTCGCTACGCTTAAGGATGGACAGACGCCCATCCTTGATGGCGAGGTCCGCGTTAGGGGGGATGACGTAGACATGGTTCGCCTCCACGCGGGTGCCTTGCGTCGCCTCTTGGACGGGCATGGGGCTGTTCTTGCCCAACAGTTCGGCGAGGCGGCTGCGGTGGTGCGGCTCTAGATGCTGGACGACGATGACAGCCACGTTGGCGTGTCGTGGAAGTGCATCAAGGAGATGCATGAGGGCTTCGAGGCCACCTGCAGATGCTCCCACCCCCACCACGACCGGCCCGTTACCGGAATCCTTGGACGACTGCATCGGCCGGTTCTTTGATGGCGCCTCGTCAGGGTCGTCCTGCGCTCGGGACTCCACCGTCACGGCTTCCTTGGCCTTGGCAGGACGCTTCGGCGCACGCTCGCCGGCTGGCTCCGACGCTGACTTGGTCTCGCCGGATGCTCCATTTCCTGGTTTTTTAGGCGCCGCGGGGGACCCGGCGTGATACACTTTTCTGGACCCGCCCCCCTTGGGCGAGCCAGAGGACCCACTGTTCGACGTCATCACTCCCTGACCTGCTCTCGCAGTTAAAACCCCCCAGGCCGTTCTGGGTTCTGCATATGGTGTGGGCGCTTGTGGTAGAGGATGATTTGGGCGACGCCACGATGGTTTGCCGCGCCTTTGAGATCCTGGATGCCAACGTCAAGATCGAGGTGAGCCGGACCGCCGAAGAGGGCTTGGATCGCCTGGAGGGTGCCGTGGCAACCGGCCAATTGCCGGCGTTCGTGTTGTTCGACACACGCCTTCCTGGCATCAGCGGCGTGGAGGCCTTGAAAGCCGTCAAGGCCCGGCGGGCCTTCCGAGATACGCCAGTGGCGATCTACACCGGCTCGACCCAGAGCGTGGATCGCAGGGCCGCGAGTTCGGCCGGGGCAGACCATTTCTTCGTCAAGCCGGTTGACTTCGACGAGTTGCTTGATGAATGCCGCTGGATGCACACTTCTTGGGTACAGTTGCATCGCCCAGCATAGCTTCAGCTGAGGCGTTTGGCCACCACAGCGGAGAGGACGACTCGGGCAATCCTGTCCGGTGAGAGCTCGGATTTCGGGAGAAAGCCATCCGCCCCGGCCAGGGTGGACGAAACGGCGTCATCGACGGCCTCATGCCCGGTGACGGCTACGAGGGGAATCGAGGGCGCCGCATCCCGCATCTGCTCCATGGTCCCGGTGATGCCGATGCTATCGGGCAACTCCAAGTCGAGCAGGACGACGTCGAATGTGTGTTCGCGCAACGATTCCAGGGCCAGAGCCAGTGTGCCGGCAGTCTTCACCTCAAGATCATGGAACCCGGCGCCGGGGCCATGCATGGCGAAGCCACGCCGCAGATTCGCGAGCGTAATCGCCTGGAAGTCCTCGTCGTCTTCGACCAAGAGGACGCGGAGCGGGGCCGCCAGTCCGGAGGTCCTGCGCGCAGTGGGCACAGGCGCCTATCTACAGCGTGGACGGTTCAATGTGTCGGGATGGCCCCCCGAACGGGTCGTGGTCCCGCGATATGGCCGTCAACAGGGTCCTCCACAAGGCGTCCGGCGTCAAGCGATCCTTGTCAAGGAATTCGGCTCCGTACAACCCGGCCGTCAGGCCAAGAGATGCGTCGTTTTGGCCGGTCAGAATAATGAGGGGCCCCCTGGGCATGATGCGACGTAGTGCATGCACCGTTTGCGCGCCACGACTGTCGGGGAGGTTCAAGTCCGCGACGACGACCGACGGGGGGGCGGTACTGATGGCCTGCTCGGCCTCTGCCAGGGTCGAGACGTGGCGCAATGCCACGTGCCAAGGCAAAATGGCATGGGATGTGGTCCCTTCGTGATCGAAGTACGCTTTGACGGCCCTCACGAACTCCGAATCATCCTCAAGCCATAGGACCTCCAGGGTTCTGCTAGGCGACCAGCGCCCTGGCATGCCTTCTACTTGGAGGGCCCTTGCGGATGCCCTGTTCGGTGGGGCCGCTTCACCACTGGCCCGCGGGCCCCATAAAGCGAGGCCCCTGGGCGCGGGATTGGAGCGTCGAAAAAGGTCCGAGGGCGCACGGGCCCAAGGCCCGCAGTCGGACTATTCTTTGAGCGCGATCCAGATGTCATTGACATTGGTGCCCGTCTGTCCGGTCCGGAAGGTCCGGCGCATGCCTGAGAGGTAGCTGTACGCGTCGAACGAAGCAAGGGCGTTCTCGCCGCGACCGCTCCAATCAGCGCCCGTCACGTCCGCGCCGGCTTCGAGGGTGTCGCCGTCGATGCCGTCCGTGCCGGCGGCCAAGAACCGCCATCCGGGGATGCTGGAGAGGTGCTTGGCAGCCAGGAGTGCGGCGTGGTGGTTGCGGCCCCCTCGGGGGGCTTTGGTGGGGACCGCCAACGTGGGCTCGCCGCCTGCGACCAGTGCCTTGGCATCGTCGGGGAGCTCTTGGAGCATGGCCATGAACGCGTCCATCTCGGAATCGACGTCGCGACTGAGGCGGCCTGGCATCCGGTAGGCCCCGGGGAGAGCTGCCCCCACGGCGGCGATGGCATCTTCCACGGTGGCCAGGGGCACGTGTGGGGTATCTCCGTCGGCGCAGGGGCCGCTCCCCACGGTCTCCACGGCGGCCGTGTCCTGCAAGACCCAGACCCGAAGATTCGGGGTCCGTTCCTTGATGGCCTTGGCCAGTCTGCCGCCTTTGATGTGGCTGCGCGCTGCCCGGTCCGCATTGATGGCTTCGATAGGACGCCCCGAGCGCAGTTCCGTGCGCCACAACTCGGCGTCCACTTCGGGGGTCTCGCAGCATGCACTGGCGCCGCCACTGAGCAAGACGAGCACGTTGGCATCCTCTGGCAGACGGGCCACCCATTCTAGCAATGCGGCACCCGCTGCGAACGACGTGGCATCTGGGATCGGATGGCCGCCACGGTACCACTTGAAGCCACTCCATTCGGGCACCGGCAAGCCCGCTGGGGCCGCGCCGAAACCGACGAAGGGCGCATTGGCCTCCACTAGGCCCCAGACCATGCGCGGCGCAGCTTTGCCAAGCGCGATGACGTGGATGGGTGTCGGGTGGTCCCGGTCAACGAACCAGTCATCGAGGGCGCCGGTGCGGACCGCTGCTTTGACCAATTTGGTGGGGTCTACCGCGGCGACGCCGGCCAAGAAGGCCTCCTGGGTGATGCTCATTCGATGCGCACCTCCCGCCATGCCACGCGACCGGCTTGTACATGGTCGCGGACCTGTCGTTGCACCGTGCTCAAGCGGCTGCTGGCAGACTTGATCTCGACCAGGACGATGCCTTCATCAGTGAACTGGATCCCATCAATGGGGTCGCCCAGGAACTTGAAGCGCTTGGGGTCCCATGGCCACGACGCCATGAAGGGCGCGAATTGCTCCGTGATCTGGCCGTAGCGGGTGGATTGGCTGCGCTTGGCGGTATCGGCGGTGCGCAGTTCTTGGCGCAGGGCCCGTAGGCGCCGCAGGGTGCGCCAAGTGACCAAGAACATGATGAGACTGAGGCCCGCGAGGGTGATGGCGATGATCGCCAATGGCTCCACGACCGAGCATGGCGGGCGCCCTCTTCAAGGGGCCGGAACGAGGTGGGCCTCCGTGACGCCGGACCCGGGGGACAACACCACCACTTATGTTGAGAAGTCGCCTCGAGAACACGTGGACCTGAGCCCGAGCCCAGAGCACGAGATGATCCGGAACATGGTGCGCGAGTTCGCCGACTCCCGCGTCGCACCCTTGGCGGAGAAGATCGACCGCGAGCACTACTTCCCGAGCGAGATCATCGCCGAGATGGGTGGCCTCGGCTTGATGGGCATGAACTTCCCTGAGGACAAAGGCGGCGCCGGCACCGACATGGTGAGCTACTGCATCGCCATCGAGGAACTGAGCCGCGCCTGCGCCTCTACGGGTGTCATCGCCAGCGTCAACAACAGCCTCAGCGGCTGGCCCCTGTACACGTTCGGCAACGACGACCAGCACGAACGCTACCTCACGGACATGCTGCAAGGCAAGCGCATCGGCGCCTACGGTCTCACCGAGCCCAACGCCGGCAGCGACGTCGTCAGCATGGCCACCACGGCCACGAAGGACGGCAGCGACTACGTCCTCAACGGCCAGAAACTCTTCATCACCAACGCCGGCCCGGCCGAGACGTACATCGTCTTCGCGCAGACCGACAAGGAAGCCAAGCACAAGGGCCAGTCGGCGTTCATCGTCGAGAAGGGCATGGACGGCTTCGAGATCGGCAAGACCGAAGACAAGCTCGGCATCCGCGGCGCCCCGTGCTGCCCGCTGTTCTTCGAGAACGTCCACGTCCCTGAAGAGAACCGGCTCGGCGCCGAAGGGATGGGCTTCAAGATCGCCATGCAGACCCTGGACGGGGGCCGCCTCGGCATCGCCAGCCAAGCCCTCGGTATCGCCCAGGCCGCTTTCGACGCCAGCAAGACCTACGCCCTTGAACGCAAGCAGTTCGGTAAGCCCATCGGTGCGAACCAGGCGATCCAATGGAAGCTTGCCGACATGGCCACCAAGATCGACGCCAGTCGTCTCTTGATCCACCGTGCAGCGGCCATGAAGGACGCCAAGGTCGACTACTCCATGCAGGCCAGCATGGCCAAGGTCTACGCCAGTGAGACCGCCATGTGGGCCGCCACCGAAGCCATCCAGATCCACGGCGGCAACGGCTACACGAAGGACTACCCGGTGGAGCGCAACTTCCGTGACGCCAAGATCACTGAGATCTACGAAGGCACCAGCGAGATCCAACGCCTGGTCATCGCCCGCAACCTGATGCGCTGAACCTCATCGGTTCCACGCCATCTTCATGTACACGTCCCCAGCGCGTAGCTCGTCCAGCATCTGGTCCAGGCGCTTCTGCTTGGTCTCTGGGCGTTTGGCCTGGTTGATCCACATCAGGTAGTCGTTGCGTTGGTAGGGTGGCCG
>JBFGSX010000060.1:0-8234 GCA_041566495.1 Thermoplasmatota archaeon | reverse complement strand
GCCGTCATGCCCGTCGAATCCGGCGATGCTGTGCAAGTGGGCGCCGACGTGGATGCCTTGTTTCTGCAGCAGGGGTGCGATGAGCGCGGCACCCGCGACGAGGCAAGCGGTGAGTCGACCCGAGTAATGGCCGCCGCCCCGGTGGTCGTGGAAGCCCTGGGCCCAGACGCCAGCCACCCAGTCACTGTGACCAGGCCGGGGGGTGCGCAGGACCTCACTGTAGTCCTTGCTGCGGATGTCTTCATTGTCGATCCACAGCGTCACGGGGGCGCCAGTGGTGTGGCCGTCGTGGGTGCCGGTCAGGAAGCGGACTGTATCGGTTTCGCTGCGTTGGCTGGTGAGGATGCTCTGGCCTGGGCGCCGTTCTTGCATGCGGCGGGCGATGAGGGCTTCGTCCACGGCGAGGCCTGGTGGGACGCCGTCCAGGACGATGCCGACCCCTTCCCCGTGGCTCTCACCGATGATGTGCAGGCGTAGTCGTCGTCCGAACGTGTTCATGGTTCACCTCGTAGGGATTCGATGTCGGCGTGGAAGCCAGGATAGCTGATCGCGACGGAGTCGGGTTGCTGGATGTGGCTCTCTCCGGAGGCGGCAAGACCGAGGACGTAGAAGGCCATGTGGATGCGATGATCATGGTAGGCGTCCACCGTGGCGCCGGTAGGGGTGCCGCCTGTGACGGTCAGTCCATCGGGGTGTTCGGTGCACTGGATGCCCATCTGGGCGAGTCCTGTGGCCATCGCGTGGATGCGGTCGGTCTCCTTGTCTCGCAGGGCGGCACCTCCCACGAAGGTGGTGGTGCCCTTGGCCACGGCGGCGACGGCGCAGAGCACAGGAAACAGATCGGGGGTGGCGGAGACGTCGATCTTGCCAGGCGATCGTAGGGGCCCGCCGATCACAGTGTTGGTGGCGGCGTCCACCTGGGCGCCGAAGGCAGCCAGGTGGTCCAGGATGGCCCGGTCTCCTTGGGGGTCGTCGGCCTGCGGGCCTCTCGCAGTGACCGTGCCGCCGGTGATGGCGGCCGCTGCGAGGGGGAAGGCTGCAGTGGACCAGTCTGCGGGCACGTCGAAGCGCTCGCAACGGGGCACTTGGTTGCCGGGGATCGCCAGGTCGTCGGTGCCGTTGATCTCGATGCCGAAAGCGGTGAGGCAGCGGCGCGTGATGTCCAGGTATGGTTGGCTGTGGATGGGGGCGCCGAGGCGCAGGGTGCTGGGCCCGTCTAGGGTGGGCAGGCTGAGCAGCAATGCGGAGGCGAATTGGCTACTGATGCCGCCCGGCAAGGATGCTGCCCCGGCGTGCATGGGGCCGCGGACCGTGTAGGGTGCCCGGCCATCTTGGTCACCTTCGATGGTGACCCCCAGGCTTCGCAGGGCAGCCAGGAGGGGGCCGTTGGGGCGGCTGCGCAGGGAGTCGTCCCCGGTGAGCGCGACCGGCGCTGGCAACTTGGCCACCAAGGCGGTGAGGAGCCGAAGCCCTGTCCCGGCGTTGCGGCAGTCCAATGCCCCTGGAGGTGCCTTGAGGTGCGCCGGATGGAACGTGATGTGGCGTTCGCCCATCTCGATGTGGGCTCCGAGTCGGTGGAGGCACGCCAATGTGGCGTCCGGATCCGCGGCCCTCAGGGGGTTGACGATGACGCAAGGCCTGTCGGATTGGGCTGCCAGCACGTATGCGCGGTGGGTGAAGCTCTTGCTACCCGGGATGCGGATGGTGCCGTTGACCTGACCCGGCTGGACGGTGGCCGTCATGCCTGGACCCCCACGGTGAGGCCCCACACCCAGGAGCCTCCCTGGATGGCGGGAAGGTCAAGGCGTTGGTCGAACAGTGCGGCGACGGCGGGGCCTGTGCCACTGAGGCCTGCGCCGAGGGCTTCGTACTCCAGGGCTAGGCGAGCCGGGGCGTCGTCAACGGGTAAGCCTGCGGCCTTGTAGACCCGGTGGTAAGCAGCACCGTTGGCGGTCAGCGCTGCGCCCACGTCGCCCGCCAATGCGAGCTTCGTGGCGGCGGTGATCTCGTCGGCGATGTTGGAGACGTCGACCGATTTCAGGGCGCTCTTCGGGAGGACTTGTTGGGGGACCCAGATGGCGACGTGGCGGGTCGGCACCTCGATGCTTTGGAGGATCTTGCGCGCCTTGTTGTCCGTGACATGGCAGCCTCCGCGACCGACGGCGACCTGGTCGTCGAAAGCACCGGTGAGCGTCACCCCCGCCTCGATCGCTGCGTCGATGCACATGGCTTCAAGCATGGCTTTGTCGGGCGTGACGCCGGATGCGTCGTAGGCGGCGCGGGCCATGGCGATGGCGGCGCTGCTGCTGGTCTTGAGGCCCCGAGATGGCGGGAACGGGGAGCCACAATCCACGACGGCACCTTGTTCACCGAGGGCGTCGCAGGCGCGGTGGTAGATGGCCCGTGCTAGGGCATCGTCTGTCATGCCTCGCCAGTCGAGACTGTCTCCTCGCCATTGCCACGTGGCGGTGGTCTTCTCGTCGATAGCGATGGAACACCCGGTTCCCGTCGCCGTGGCGTTGATGATGGTGATCGCACCGAGCGCGGAGCCCTTGCCGATCACAGTGCTTGCTCCATGACCTCGCGACGGCCTTCCCGGCCAGTCCAGTATCGGTAGGCATCCAGTGCCTGTTCGATGAGGAACGCTCGCCCATCGATGACCTGGGCGCCAGCGGCGCGGGCCGCTTGGGTGAATGTCGTCTCGCCGTCATGGTACACCAATTCGATGGCCCGGCTCGCGCCAGAGAGGGCGTTGGTGGCGTCGCTCAGGGGCGTCGCTTGCACCCATGCGTCCGCTTGCATGGCGGACCGTTGCGTCCAAGGGACGAAGGTGGCGCCGAACTCGTTGGCCAGCGCGGCGCCCTTGTCCGGGTCTCTGCATGCGAAGGTGGCGGGCACTCCCAGCTCACGGGCGGCCCAGAGTGCGGCACGGGCCGCGCCACCGGCTCCGAGGACGGCGACGGACGTGGTGCCTTCAAGGAGTCGGCGCAGGGCGGTGGCATCGGTGTTGGTGGCTTCGGTGCCGTTGGTGAAGCGCATGCAGTTGGCTGCCCCTACAGCCTTGGCGACGTCGTCGGCGTAAGCGACCGCGGCGGCGTGTTGCTTGAGGGGCATGGTGACCGATGCGCCTCGCAGGCCGATGCGGGTGGCGACGGTGGCGAGGAGGCGTACGGCGCCGATGCTGTCGGGCACGCGGAGGGCACCGTAACGGGGCTTGACGCCATCCGCTCGCAGCATGGCGTTGTGGATGCGGGGGCTGAGGCTGTGTTGGACGGGGTCGCCGATGACGGCGTACCAGCCAGCGGCGGCATCCCCGGGGATCTCGTCGTTTTGGAGGCCCCAATGGTCCCATATGGCTTGCAGTTCTGCCATCGCGGGTTGGCCGGACACAGCCGCTTTGCCGGCGTGGCCATAGGTGCCATGGTTGCCCGCGAGGGGCAAGGTGGCGCGGACGAGGATATCCCCGCCCATGGGGGCGATGATGGGGCGGCCGTTACGGTGGGCGTGGCTGTGGGCCAGTTCCAGTGCGCGCAGGCCATCCATGAAGGAGCCGTCTGGGAAGGCGAGCTTGTCCCGGATCGAGCGTAGGTCCTGCATGGATTGCAGGTGCTTGAGGCCGGTCTCCCGGTCGGGGGCGTCACCGAAGCGGTGGTCGCTGAGGATGATGTCTGCGCCGGCTTCGCGGAAGGGTGCCATGACGGCTCCGATGTCTGCGTGGTCGTCTTCCAAGTCGACGGCGCAGCCGGCTTGGGCCGCGGCCAGTAGCAGATTGATGCGGACCTCTTCGGGTCCGGCGAAGGCACCCCCTTGGCGCTTGGGGCGCAGAGTCGCTAGCACTGGAACCGGGCTTGCCTCCAAGACCGTGATGAGGTCCTCGGCCGCCTGCTCTGCTTCGGGCGGTTGGGGCCAGAAGGCATCGAGGCGTACCTCTGCCACATCGGCCTTGACGTCCCGTAGCATGGCCGCGGCTTTCGCACGGTCAGAGGTGCTGACGGTGGCGATCCGGACGTGTTCTGGCCAGGCCATCAGCGTTCCTCCAGGCGTTCGTCGACGGGCATGCCGAAGTGCCGCGCGGCCTCTTCGTGGTGGACCAGGATGTCGTCTCCGACTTTGAGGTCGGTGATGCTGATGACGGCTCCGTCGGGGCGGACCAGGCGGATGGTCTCGGCGTTCTGCAACACGGCGCTTCCGGACCCGCCGTCCCCTTTCCACTTGATGAGGATATGGGGGCGTTGTTCCAGTTTGGCGCGTCCCACGGTGATGACCCGGGTGCCGTGTTGGCTGACCGCGAGGACCCGTTGTCCGGCTTCCACCTCGCTGAGGTATTGGGTACGGCCTTCGGGGCCCAAGAGGTAACTGTGGACCGCTCCGGCGTTGACCCGGAAGGGCCGGGCGTTGACGAAATCGGTCTGGATGGTCTCTGCGTGCACGAGGGCGAAGCTGCGGGCGGTACTGCCCACCAGGAGGCCTTCGCCGTCGTTGAACATGCTGGTGGCGTCGACGCAGATCCGATCGCCGGGGCCCGCGTCTTCGACGGCGGTGATGGTGGCCGTTTCGAGGTCCACTGGGCCGCTGGTGGCCCGCTCGTCGGAAGGGACCCCTTTGGCGACGAGGATGGCGTGGGCTTGTTCGATGTCTGCGGCGCGTGCGGGAGCCAGGACGACCCCGTGGACGCCTCGCTCCAGGGTGTCCCGGAAGACGCCTGCTTCAGCGGGGTTGCGGGCCAGCCCAAAGAGTGTGCCTGGCCGGTCGCGGCGAGCGGCGATCAGGTTCTCGAGGGGGATGATGGTCCAGTCATCTGCGTCGATGATGACGACCCCCGGTGCGTTGGCCGCCGCGGTCTGATCGGCGGCGTTGCGCATGGGCATGATCTGGCCGATGGCGGCGTCGTCTTGCATGAGGCGGTCGTCGCGGACGACGACCACGTCGTCTCCGTCAAGGAGTGTGTCGCGGGCGACGAGGATGGCTTCGGCTTCTACGTCGCGGGCGGCCCAGACGTAGGGTTCCCGTCGGTCGGCGGGCACGTTGCGCAGGTCGATCCAGAGAGGGATGCGGTCCATCAGAACAACGAGGTGATGCGTTCGAGGGCAGCGCCTGGGTCGGCGGATTGGAAGACGTTGCGGCCGATGCTGACACCGGCGGCGCCGGCGGCGGCGGCGCCTTTGAGGTCTGCCAGCAAGCCATCGGCGTCCCGCTTGGGGCCACCGGCCACGATGACGGGGACGCCCGCGCCTTGCACGACGACACGGAAGGACTCCACGTCTCCGGTGTAGGGGACCTTGACGGCGTCGGCGCCTAGTTCGGCGCCCAAGCGGGCCGCATGGGCCACGAGTTCCCCGTCGAAGGGGTTGGTGATCTGGGGGCCCCGGGGGTAGACCATGGCGATGTGGGGCACGCCCCATTCTTGGCAGGCGGTGCTGACGGCGCCGAGGGCTTGGATCTGGTCGGCTTCGGTGGGGCTGCCAAGGTTGAGATGGGTGCTGACACCATCACATCCTAGGCGGAGGGCTTCTTCGACGGTGGCCACGAGGCGCTTGTCGTTGGGGTCCGGGGCGAGGTCGGTGCTGGCACTCAAGTGGAGCAGGATGCCCATGCGGTCAGCAAAGGGCGCCACGTGGCGCACCAGGCCCTTGTGGACGGTGACGCAAGAGGCGTGAGCGGCGACGGCATCCAGGGTGGGTCCTGGCGGGCTGATGCCGGCAGCGGGACCCATGCTGATGCCGTGGTCCATGGGCACCATGAAGAGGTGCCCGGCAGGGGTCATCAACCGGGACATGCGGACAGGGTTGGCAGCCATCTGGGTCGCCCACCAGACGGCCATATATATGCGCTATTCCACACAATTGGCGTTTAATGTCCGGATTTGACATAGCATTAAGTACAGAATTGGGGAATGGGGACGCATGTGGCAGGCCCTCATCGATCACTTCCGGCGCTACCCCGCGCAAGAACGCGTGGTACGCCTGATGATCCAGCATGGCCTGCAGATCCGTGATGGCAAGATCCACGCCGGCACCATCGAGGTGGCCGACACCGCCATGGCCCGTGCCGCCGACGTGGACCGCCGCATCGTCCGCAGCACCGTCGAGACCATCCTGCAGAACCCCCAACTGGAACGGGCGTTCACCCGCTTCCAGCCCACCCTGCACATGAAGGAAGTCGCTCCAGAACTGGGCTGCGGCGTCATCGAGATCATCCCTGACAACGCCAGCGCCCCAGGCATCCTCGCCGGCGTCAGCCGCGTCATCAGCGAACACGGACTCAGCATCAGGCAAGCCATCGTCGAAGACCCCGAATTCTTCGAAGAAGCCCGCCTCTTCGTCGTCACAGAAGCCCGCGTCCCAGGCGACCTCATCGCGCCGTTACAAGAGGTCGAAGGGGTTCGTGGTGTGACGGTGTACTGACCGGCCCACATCCCCTCCACCCCAGTCCCCCCACCGGCGAGGTCCAAGTCGGACGAAGTCCAACGGGTACCCATGCAGGGCCGCACGTTCGCATTGACCATCCTTCTCGTGGGCGCGTTGGTCAGCTTCGCCCTGGCGCTCTGGAGCGCCATCCAGGGACGCTTCCCCCTCATCGAGACCGCCCATGCAGTGTTGTTCGCGGTGATGGGACTGATCATCGCGGCCAAGGGCAACGAAGGCATGCCCAGTGGGGGTTGCCGTGAATGCGGCGATGCGTACCAGGAAGGGACCGCGTTCTGCATCCGCTGTGGGAGTTACCCCAAGGCGCGGGGCCACGCCCCGGCTTGATGGGGCATACATTATGCACGGCCGAGTCCATCGTGGAACGTGGTGGATGCCCTCTCGATCCGACGCCGCTACTACGCGATCGTCGCATTGTACAATCTGAGCGCATCCCTCATCTGGGGCGTCAACACCCTGTTCTTGCTGAACGCCGGCCTCGACCTGTTCGAGACGTTCGTCGCCAACGCGTTCTTCACCCTCGGCCAAGTGATCTTTGAGATCCCCACAGGCGTCGCGGCCGACACCGTCGGCCGTCGCTTCTCCATCTTGATGTCCATGGCGATCCTGGCTGCGGCGACCCTGGCATACGTGGCGCTGTCATTCACCGGCGCAGGAGTCATCCTGTTCTCCCTGGCCTCCGTCTTCTTGGGCCTTGGGTTCACGTTCTACTCAGGCGCCCTCGAAGCATGGGTGGTCGATGCGTTGGCCTCCGTCGGGGACCACGAGACCGATTCGGTCTTCGCCCGCACCGGGCAATTGTTCGGCGTGTCGTTGATCATCGGCACGGTCGCGGGCGGCTTCCTCGGCCAAGTCGACTTGGCGTTGCCCTACATCCTGCGCGGTGGCCTCCTCATCGCATTGTTCGGCCTTGCATTCTGGGGCCTCCGCGACATCGGCTTCGATCATCGACCCTTCAAGTGGCACCGGGTTCCTGCCGAGGTCCGCACGGTCCTCAAGGCGAGCCTGAAACATGGCCTTCGGAACCCCCCTGTCCGCATCATCATGTTCATGACGCTGTTGCAGATGGGCTTCCTGATCTGGGGCTGGTACGCTTGGCAACCGTACTTCCTCGACTTGCTTGGTAAAGAGCTGATCTGGGTCGCTGGCCTCATCGCCGCGGGCTTGGGGATGGTCATGGTCTTGGGTGGCGAACTCGCCAAGCGCGCCGCACCCCGCATGAAGCGCAGCACGGGCATCGTCATCGGCGCGACCGTGTTCAGCATCGGTATGGTCGCCACGGGCATCGCCCCCACGTTCGTGACAGCCCTTACGGCCTTCTTCATCGGCATGCTGGGCTTCAGCTTCACATCCCCCATGACCCAAGCGGCCATGCACAACTGCATCCCCAGTGAGGCGCGCGCCACGGTGGTGAGTTTCAACAGCCTCATGGGCAGCGCCGGCGGGGTCGCCAGCCAACCTGCACTGGGGGCCTTCACGCGAAGCGTAGGCATCGGCCCCGGCTATATCGTGGGAGGCATCATCACGGCGCCCGTCATCATCCTGGGTCTGCTGCTGCGCAGGCACCCCAAGATCGAACGCACGACGTAGCCGCCGCGTCCAAGCCATACATTGAACCTATGCTTGGCCCCATGCGACCCCATGGCGGTTGCGCCGGCCCCAGCGAGGGCCAGCAAGGCTCTGCGCATCGCGCGCTACGTGGCCGCAGGCCTCGTCCTTGCATTGGTGGTCTTCATCGCCGTACGGGTCCTGCAAGGGGAATTGAGCGTCACTACCCTCCGCGCAGACGTAGCCCGTTTCGGCCCCGGC
>JBFGSX010000059.1:0-8395 GCA_041566495.1 Thermoplasmatota archaeon | reverse complement strand
TAGACGATCATGGTCAGAGGACCGCCGGGGGCTTGGCCGCTGTTGGTGACGTGGCTGTCCACGTGGGTGTGGGCGACCCAGATGCCGGGGAGCTCCATGTCGATGACGACGTCGTAGCGCTGGGCGGGGCCGATCATGAGGGTGTCGACGTAGTAGCGTGCGTTGGGGTGCAGCGGGTTGCCGTCGATGTGGGTGACCAGCATGTCGTGGCCGTGGGTGTGGAAGGTCTCCACGGTCTCACCGGCGTTGAGGATGCGGATACGGACCCTGTCTCCTTCGTCGACCAACATCACGGTGTCCTCTTTGTCGTCGAGGGTATACGGCAGGCTCCGCCCGTTCAGCATCCAAGTGTCGGCTTCCACGTTGTGGGACGGGTTCTGGCAGTCGGGCATGCCGCTCATGCCGCAGCCGCCGTGTTTGTGATCCGCGTGGGGGTCCGCGATGCGGGCCTCGGTCACTTGGACCGGTTCACGGCGTAGGGTGCTCATGACGAACTTGTACTCGGCGTCGATGTCCTTGGGTTCCCAGCGGTCGTCTTGGGGTTCGACGATGAACATGCCAAACAGGCCCTGCATGACGTGGAATTGGACATCCACGTGGCAGTGGTACCAGAGGGTGCCGGCGCGGGCGGCGACGAATTCGTAGGTGAAGCTCTCGCCGTTGCAGACACTGTCCTGGGTGACGCCGGGCACGCCGTCGTCGTCCCACGGGACCCATTGGCCGTGCCAGTGGATGGTGTGGCAGTGGAAGTGCTGGTTGGCGAACTCCACCTTGACATTGTCACCCTGCTGGACGCGCAGAGTCGGGGCAGGGACGCTGCATTTGCCGTTGCTGGAGGCGAATTCGGGGGCGTTGATGCCGTCCGAGTCTTGGGGGTTCCAGTATTCGATGGCGTTGACCGAGTACTCGTCCTCGGGGTCGGCGGCTTCCATGCAGAACGCCCATAGGTTGGCCATGAAGCCAGGGTAGATCTCGTGGAAGGTCCAGTCGACGACGCTGGCCTTGAGGTGGACGGTCTTGTCCGTGGGCTCAAAATCAGTCGCGGGAGCGAAGTCGAACCCGCCAGTGGCGGGGTTGAAGCCGAAGCAGCCGGACAAGCCGACGGCCAGGAGCAGGAAAGTGGCCAGGAGCCATCGCATGCTTCGCGACTGTGGGAAGGAAGGCAAAAGGGTTGTGGACGCCACCAGGAAGTGCCGGCGCGCACAGCGACGCCCCTGGGGGCGTTCATCGGAGGCTCAAGACCGGTCGGCCTGGGCCTTCAGCGGATCAGTGGACGCCTTCGAAGAGGACCGTGGGGTCGGTCTCGTAGGTGTACGTGATGTCCAGCTCGTAACCGACGTTGGCGCCGGCGCGGAGGTAGACGACCGCCGTGTAGGAGCCGGCCGCCAGGAACCCTGCGCCTTTGGCAAGGGGTTCGCTGGTGGCTTCCTGCTTGACCGATTCGCCCTTGCGGATCTCGTACTTCACATCAGCCACTTGAGCGACGGTGCCGCCGTCGTGGCTCAGGACCGCTGTCAGGCTGAGGATGGGGAATTCGATGTCGAAGTCGTGGGTCCGGATGTGCTCGCTCTGTTCGGCTTGGGCGCCGATGGAGTCGAACTGCTCAGGAGCACCGTATTGGATGGTGTCCGCGAAGGTGTGGATGACCGGTTCCTCGATGCGGGGGAAGTCGGTGACGTACACGGTGGCCGTGGTGGCGACGTTGGGGTTCGCCGGGTCCTTGGCGGCCAGAGTCACCTCGTAGATGCCGGAAGCAGCGAAGGCGCCGCGGACGACGCTTTCCTGGGCGAAACCGGCGAGGCTGATGCCGTCGCAGAAGTCGCCGGTGACGGTGCGGTCAGCAGCGGGAGCGGTGTCGTTCATCAGGAGGACCGGGAAGGCCGAAGCGGAGCCGGAGCCGAACTGGACGCCGCCTGCGCCTGCGCCGTGGTGGCCGGGGGCAGAGATGGTGATGTCACTCTTGCGCTGGCAGAACCATTGCAGGAGGAGGGGGTCGTTCTCGGCGTCGGTAGACCCGGCAGCGCTGAAGGAGACCTCTTCGCCGACTTGGACCCAGTTGTTCTCGAGTTCGAGGACGAAGCTGGGGGCGGTGTTGATGCCGGTGCCGAATTCGATGACCAGGGGAGCGTGGGTCTTGCTCTCGCCACCGGAGATGGTGGTGAGCTCGACGCGGAAGGTGGCGTCGCTGACGCCGTAGATGTGTTCGATGGTCTTGCCGGTCAGCATCGGGCGACCGTCCCCCATCTTCCACTTGTATTCGTCAGCGCTGACTGCGGCTTCGAGGCGCACTGGCTCGGTGGCCGGGTCAACGGGCATGCCGAGGATCTTGATGGCGCCATCCGCCGTGTCAGTCGGTTCTGTGCATCCAGCCAGTGTCACGGCAATCAGACTGACCGCCAGGAACAGGGCACGCGATTCCATGACCGCTGGTTGCCACCGTTCACCTTAAGGGTTGTGGACCCGGCAGCGAAGATGACCGGGCCGGCGCGCTCCGATTCATTCTTACGGAATCGCCGTGTGGGCCCGGTGTGCGCGTTGTGTTCGTCGGCAAGAACCGTGTCGTGTGGCAACGCGTCTTGTTGTACATCGTGACGTTCGGCATCAGCCGTCGGATCTGGTTGTACCGCCTCAACAAGGAGATCGACGGCCACGCCGCTTTGGGCATCAATCACAGGCTCAACCTGATCCTGCTGCTCTTGCCTATCATCGGCCCGTTCATCGTCCAGTGCCGCACGACGGCACACTTGAACAATGACCTTCACGCCGACGAGCCCCTCTCGTACGGCCCCACTTGGGCTCTCTGCCTGGCTGGACTCGTCCCGATCCTGGGCAACGGATTCTACATCGGTTGGACCCAGGACCGCATGAACAAGTACTGGCAGATCCAGCGCCGCAGCCAAGCCCACGGCATCGACATCGACGTCGGCTTGGAGAACGACAAGAAGTTCCTCATCGAATTGGAACAGGCCCGCCAGGACTCCTACGTGGCCGGCAGCCGTTTCGACCGCAAGCAGCGCAAGCGCGAAGAGCGCTGGCACGCCAAAGTGGAGACGCTCGAGACGATCCGCGCCGAGCGCGAACAAGTGCGGGCGCTGGGTGGATCCACGCCCGTCTTCCCCTGGAAGCGCCCCCACCAGCCTCCGCAGACCGTCCTCAAGATCACGTGCGGCAAGTGCGCCACGGAGTTCAGCGTCGAGCAGGACCCGTACCACGAGACCCACATCGTCTGCCCTGGCTGCCAATTGGCGGAGACGCTGCCCCCGGTGTACGGTGGCGGCGGGGTGACGGAGCGCGTGCTGAAGATCGAGTGCCCGCAGTGTCAGTCCTTGTTCAAGACCACGGCTCCGGAAGACGGGCCCGTGGACATCGTCTGCCCCGAATGTGGGCTTGAAGACACCTTGGCCGTCGCTTAGAAGTGCCGTCGACCCGCAATGATGAAGGCCAGCGCAAGCCCGGTCGTGAAGGCCAGCAGGATGCCTGCGACGGGCACCAAGAGGGCCAGGATGACGGCGGGCACCAGAGCCACGACGCCGGCGGCGACGGCGAGGCCCCAGGCCTTGAGGCGGATGGCGAGGATGCCTCCGAAGGCGACGAAGGCGGCGAAGAACGCCAGGAAGGAGGCGATGATGCGGGTGGCAGGGACTTGGTCGACGGCCACCCAGGTCGGGGGTTCGGCGGTGTCGATGATGGCGGTCACGGTCTGGCCGGCGGGGGCGTAGAAGGAGACCGTGAGGTTGCTGCCTTGTAGGGTGGCGTTGCCGAATGCGACGTCCGCGGTCAGGTTGGACCAGCCGTTTTGGAGGGTGATGTTTGCGAGGGGGTCGCCGTTGGCGCCGACGAAGGAGACGTTGCCTTGGACGGGCGTGCCTGCGTCCATCCAGCGGATGTGCAGGTCGCCGCCCGGTTGATCGCGTAGAAGAGCCACTTCGGCGAAGCCGTCGAGTTGCTCTTCATCCAGTTCAGGCGGCGCGATGGCGGACCATGCGGCTTGGATGAGGGCGAAGGTGCCCAGGACCGCGAGGATGATGCCGCCGATCTGGGCGCGGCGGCGTCGCGGATCGAAGCGCGCCGGTTGCAGGGAACTGGTCGCGGCCTTCTGACGGGAGTTGCCGCAGCGAGGGCAGAACGCATTCGTCTGCGAATCGTAGCGATTGCCGCACTCTGCGCAGTCTACCTCTTCCACGATGGCTCCACAGCGAGGGGCTCCTAAGCGCTTGTGGCAGGGGCGGGCGCCGTCGGCGCTATGTAGCGCCTGCAATTCGGCGACCCTATGCCCGGTGTGACCGCCTGTTTGCTTGGAGACCTCGATGCCCGCCGTGAAGTCGGCAAGGTAGGGACCCAGAGCGACATCCACCTCCACGATTTCAAAGAGGCCGGACGGGACGTCACCACCATCGTCCCGGCGCGCTACCCGGACCAATTGAAGTGCCTCAGCTACGCCGTCAATGGGGCCGAAGCCGCTGTGCTGGTCATTTCGGAACTGAACGCCCAAGCCGGCGAGCAGATCCTCGCCGCGGACGCGGCTGGCATCAAGCACGGCATCATCGTCCTGCAGAACTACATCCAGCCAGACCAACTGAAGCCCCTACTGAAGGGCACCACGCTGGAGTCCTGGCCCATGCAGACGGAGGCCGACTGGCCGGCCGTCCGCGCCCACATCGCTGCGGCTCCGGAACAGGTCATCGAAGGAGCCGTCGTCGTCCCCGTGGACCACCACTTCGACGTCAAGGGCGTCGGTGCGGTCATCTTGGGGGTCGTCAAGCAAGGGACCCTGAAGAAGGGCGAGACCCTGTACGCTTGGCCTGACAAGGTCATCTGCCCCGTGCGCAGCATCCAATGCCACGACGTGGACGTCCCGACGGCCACGACCGGGGACCGCGTGGGCTTGGCCTTGCGCAACACCAAGGCGGAGCAATTGGACCGGGGCATGCTCTTGGCCCCCGCCGACGCACCCCTGCACGCTCACAAGAGCGGCGACACGATCTCTTTCACCCTGAAGCGCAGCCCGTTCAGCAAGGCCACCCTCGCCGAAGGCAGTGTCCTGCACCTAGGTATCGGCATGCAGTTCGTGCCGGTCCGCCTCAAGGCCGACGCCCCCGGTGCTGGTCAGGAAGGCAAGATGGACGTGGTCTTGGAGAAGGGCCTCGTGGTGGCCGATGGCGACCAAGGCGTCCTTTGGTTCGTCGACGGGGCGCCGCAGCGGGTCGTAGGCTCGGCACGCTTTGCGTGACGAGGCAAGAAACGCTGTGGCGTCGACGCCGGGCCGCTAGGTCCGGCTAGCGCGCCGCAGCGCGTGGTCGGATCGGCACGATTCGACTAGCGCTGCGACGCCGACGCGGGCCCGAAGGGCCTGCTAGTGAGCCGCAGCGGGTCGTAGGCTCGGCCACGTTCGCATAGGCGAGCGCTTTCAACGACCCCGCCGGTCACCAAGCCATGTGCGGCCGCATCGTCTGGCGCTTCGATCCGACCATGCAGCAATGGATCAAGACCTGGCTCGAGGACGAAGAAGCCTACGCTGCCGCTATCGCCGAACCAGCCGTCTCCGAGGACCGCTTCAACATCAACCCAGGCAGCACCATCCCCGTCGCTCGCATCGCCGCCCGCAAACCCATCGTCGAGACCCGCAAGTGGGCCTTTCCCATGGACGGCCGATACATCTTCAACACCCGCATCGAGACCGCGTTCACATCCCCCATGTGGCGCACGCCGATCCGGGAAGGCCGATGCCTGGTGCCGGTGACCGGATTCTACGAATGGCGCAAACAAGGGAAAGCCAAGGCGCCGTTCTTCATCCATCGAGCCGACGGCGAACCCATGATCTTGGCCGGCGTGGCGGGGTGGCGGGAACACCGAGGCGAAGAGACCCCTTGTGTCTCCGTTGTGACGTGCCCCCCGGTGGGCGTGATGTCCCGGTTGCATGACCGGATGCCGGTCGTCTTGGAAGCAGACGGGACCCGTGCCTGGGCCGACCCCACGACGCCGCCCGAAGTGCTTCGCGGGATGGCGCGACCAGAGGCCGACGCACTGGCTGCATACCCCGTGGATGCGCGCGTCGGCGACCAATCCAACGAGGGCCCGGATCTGATTCGACCGGTGCCGACGCTGGGCGATCCGCTCGCATAGGCCAAGTACCCCGGGCCCACTGCCCGGCGTGATATGGACTTCGAGCTGAACGATGGACAGCGCATGATCCGCGACATGGTCCGCGAATTTGCCCAGAAGGAGATCGTCCCCGTGGCCGGCAAGCACGACCATGAACACTCGTTCCCCGTGGAGACCACGAAGCGGATGGGCGAATTGGGCATCCTTGGCATCACCGTCCCCGAGCAATACGGTGGACCTGGGGCCGACACGGTCACCTTTGGCCTTGTCTCTGAGGAACTGGCCGCTGCCTGCGCCAGCCACAGCGTGATCTTCGGCGCCTGCGCCAGCCTCACCGCCAGCCCGCTCCTGCAATGGGGCAATGAGGAGCAGAAGCAGCAGTGGCTCCCGGACATCGCCAGCGGCAAGAAACTGGGTTGCTACGCCTTGACGGAACCTGAAGCCGGCAGTGACGCGGGCAGCCTCAAGACCACCGCCACCCGAGACGGAGATGACTACGTCATCAATGGTCAGAAGGTGTACATCAGCAACGGCGCCGTCGCCGACACCTGCATCCTGTTTGCCCGCACCGGCACCCCCGAGCAAGGCCCCAAGGGCGTCTCGGCGTTCGTCGTCGACACCAAGAGCCCCGGCTTCACGGTGGGCAAGAACGAGCACAAACTCGGCCTCAACGCATCCTACACGAACCAGTTGTTCTTCGAAGACCTGCGAGTCCCCGCCGAGAACATGCTCGGCAAGGAGGGTGACGGTTTCAAGGTCGCCATGAGCACCCTGGACACGGGCCGGGTCATGGCCGGCGCCGCTTCCACGGGCATCGCTCGCGCGGCGTTCGAAGCCAGCCTCGCCTACGCGAAGGAGCGCCATCAGTTCGGCAAACCCATCGCGGCGAACCAAGCCATCCAATGGAAACTGGCAGACATGGATGTCGCCATCGAGGCCAGTCGCAACCTGTACCTCAAGGCTGCCTGGCTGAAGGACCAAGGCCAACCCTACACCCATGCGGCCAGCCGGGCCAAGGTGTACGGGTCCGAGATGGCCATGAAGTCCTGCATCGAAGCGGTGCAGATCCACGGCGGCAACGGCTACACCAAGGACTACCCGGTCGAACGCTACATGCGGGACATCAAGATCTTTGAGATCTTCGAAGGCACCAACGAGATCCAACGCATGGTGATTGCGCGGCACCTCCTCGGCGCCTGAGCATTGGATGAGTGGGTAACGCCGCGAAACAAGCAAGTGGCCACAGCGTTGCAACCCTGCATGCGCATACTCATCGTTGCAATGTTGGCCCTCCTGACCCTCCCCGCCGTCGCTTCTGCTTCCTTGGCACCCGAAGCGCCCGTGGCGACCTTGACCATGGAAGGCTGCGAGCCTGGGCTCGTGCGCTTCGACCTCGGCGACGAGACCACCCCCTGCATGACCCAAGCGGAAGCCAACGCCCCGGACGTCATCAAGTTCTACCCGTGCTTCCGCTCCGGTACCTGGTACGCAGTCATCCTGGGCCGCGTCTCCACCGGCTGCATCGGCTGAACGCATTTTTCCCCGGCACCGGGCTGGCGCCCTTCGTGGACCCCGGCCCGGTGCTGATCGAAGAGACCCGGAGCGGCCGCGTGCAGGCCCTCCATCACGGCCACGCCGTGCATTTGGATGCCCAAGGAGCCGTGGTGGCGTCCTGGGGCAAACCCGACACTGAGTCATATCTCCGCTCGGCCCCGAAACCGTTGCAGGCCATCCCGTTCGCGGAAGTCCTGTTGGCCCGGGGCATGGAATCCCGTGCATTGGCCCTTGCCTGCGCCAGCCACTCAGGCGAGGCCAGGCACGTCGAACTGGCCCAAGCGATGCTGGCCGCCACCGGCCTCGACGCCACTGCCCTGCGGTGCGCCAGCCACCCACCGATGACCAAACACAGCATCCGAGCCGAAGGTGGCCAACAAGCCATCCACAACAATTGCAGTGGCAAGCACGCGGGCTTCCTGACCGTCTGCGTGGAGAACGGGTGGGACACGACCACATACCTGGACCCCGACCACCCCTTGCAGCAACGCTTGCTGGGATTGCTCGAAGAGGCCATCGGCCGCCGCGCTGAGACCGGCACGGATGGTTGCGGCGCCCCGACGTTCTGGGCATCCATCACTGAATTGGCCCGGGTCTACCAGTGGCTCGATCAGCATCCGGTCGGAACGATCTGCCTTGATGCCATGGCAGACCACCCGGAACTGGTGGCCGGCCAGGAAAGGTTCTGCACGCTTCTTGGGGCCGCCACGAAGGGCGACTGCATCGGCAAAGTGGGCGC
>JBFGSX010000058.1:0-8451 GCA_041566495.1 Thermoplasmatota archaeon | reverse complement strand
CGCGTTGTGCTGCTGTTTCAGCCAGTGGACGGCTACGGAGGTGTCAAGACCGCCGGAGTATGCGAGGACGATGTGGGATGGCATCGGACCCACTTCAGGCGGCCTAAGGAAAAAGGTCGATGCACGACGTGGGACGGCTCGAGACACTTGTGTCTTATATCAGACAAATCGTACCTTTCCAAGTGCCCAGGCAGAAGTCCCACAAACCCCCGTCCGTGGCGGCTGCGGTCCGCGAGTACATCGATCGTAGGCCCGTGGTGCGCGACGCGCTAGGCATGGGCATCGTCAACCTCAGTGCGCTGAGCCGCCACATCATGGACGAGACGCAGATCAGCCAGGAGGAGGCAGTCCTGGTGGCTTGCAGACGATACCAGGCCGACCCAACCACCAAAGGTTACGAGAAGGCGATCCGCAAGTTGCTGGACAAGAGCCGCTTGGAGGTGCGGACCCGGGTGGCTGTGTGGACATTGCGCCCCAGCTGGCAGCTGTTTGGCAAACTGGAGAAAGCCATCCCCAAGATGCAGACCCAGAACAGCCCCGTGCACGTCCTGCATGGCTCCGAATCAATCACGGTCATCGCGGACGAACAGATGGATGGGTCGCTGCAATCGGTGCTGGAGGAAGACGACGTCATCAAGCGCAAGACCGGCCTCGTGGAGGTCAACCTGCGCACCCCATCCAGCGTCGAAGACGTCCCCGGCATGCTGGCATTCATCGCCAGCAGCCTCGCCGGGCGGGGCATCAACTTCGTCGAGGTGGTCAGTTGTCACAAGGACAACATGTTCGTCATCGATGAAGCTGACCTGTTCCCCGCGTTTGAGGTCCTCAACGCGCTGGTGCAGGGCTAAGGATCTGCAGCACCGAGCCCAAGGCGTGGCTCAGCGTGGCATCCTTGATGTTCAGGGCAGGCGCCAGGCGCACCGCTTTGCCTGCCTGACCGACGAGGACACCTGCTTGCCTGGCCGCGGTGACGATGGCTCCGGGTTCATCGTGGGGAATGCCTTGCAGCAATCCCATGCCACGGTGGGGGAGGCCAGCGTCATCGAGCATGGCTTCGATCATCGCCCCCTTGCGGCTCGCTTCTGCCAGCAGATTCTCGTCGTCGATGGCTTGCATGACGGCATTGGCCGCGGCACAGGAGACGGGGTTTCCGCCGAAAGTGCTGCCGTGGGTGCCTGGCCCCATGAGGGCGGCGATCTCATCGCGGATGAGCGTCGCGCCGAGGGGTAGTCCGGCGGCGATGCCTTTGGCGAGGGTGATGATGTCTGGGTCCAGTCCGAAGTGCTCGAAGGCGAAGAAGCGCCCCGTGCGCCCGATGCCGGTCTGTACTTCGTCCAGGACCATCAAGGCGTTGTGCTGCTTGCAGAGGTCGGCGAGGACGTCCGCCGCGGGCCTGGCCAGGGGCACGACGCCCCCTTCACCTTGGATGGCTTCCAAGAAGACCCCCACCACATCGTACTCCGCGAAGGCCGTCGTGATGGCTTCAAGATCATTGTATGGGACATGGACGATCTGACCCGGCAGGGGCCCGAAGTCCGCTTGATACTTCGGTTGCCCCGTCACTGCCAAAGCACCGGTGGTGCGGCCGTGGAAGCCATTGTGGAATGCCAGGATGACCCCGTCGGGGCGCTGGGTCGCGTGGGCATGTCGCCGGACGACCTTCAGTGCCGCTTCATTGGCTTCTGTGCCACTGTTGCTGAAGAAGACCCGATGACCTGGCGCTCTCCCACGAAGGCGCTTGGCCAACTCCAGGCCAGGCGTGTGGGCGTAGAGGTTGCTCGTGTGCATCAGGGCGTCGATCTGGGCCTTCGCAGCTGCAGTGACCGCCGGGTGGCCGTGGCCGAGGATGCTGACGGCAATGCCCCCCAGGAGATCCACATACGGGCGCTCCTCGTGGTCCCAGACGCGGCTTCCGGTGCCGTGGGTCAACGTGACCGCGGGCGTGCCGTAGTTGTTGAGCATGACGTCACCCCACGCCGCCGGCAGGTCCTGCTTGCTGCGGACAGTGGTGCCTTTGCCGTTCCAGGCGGCTGCAGCGCGGCCGATGACGACCTCTGTGGCTCCTTGGTCAAGAGCCAGCAACGCGCTCTCCAGCTTGGGGATCATGCCACCCTTGGCGGCGCCGCTCTGGATGAGTTCCTTGGCGGATTCCGCCGTCAAGGCCTCGATGGCTTGACCCTGGGAATCCAGGACGTGATCCACGTCCGTAGCCAGCACGAGGCGGGCCGCGTGAATGGCGCCCGCGACGGCGCTGGCGGCCTCGTCGGCGTTGATGTTCAGAGGGCCCTCATTGTCCCAACCGATGGGAGTGACCACCGCTAGGGTGCCCGGCGGGACCAGGTCCGCCAGGGACTGGACGTCGAAGCGCAGGGGGGTCCCGACGCGACCGAGGTCCCCATCTGGCACGCGTTTGGGGATGGCGCGCAGGAGCCTGAGGCTAGCGGGGACATGCACGGCTGGCAGGCCCCGTTGCACGAGGACCTCTGCAAGCTTGGCGCCGATGCCGTCCAGGGTCTCAAGGGCGGCTTGCGCACCCTCGGGGCTCGTGACCCGGAGGCCAGAGATCTTGACCGGATCGCCTTGGACGGCGCGCAGCGCGGCATCCAGTTGGGGGCCCCCGCCGTGGACGAGGCTCCAGGATTCTTGCGGGTCTCGTCGCGCATTCCATGCGTCGGTGACCGCTGCCAGCGTGTTGGCGTCGTCGACGACGGCGCCTCCGAGTTTGAGTACAATGGGCATGAGGATCACGTCGTGTAGGCGCTGTTGAAGGTCACGTATTCGGTGGTGAGGTCGCAACCCCAAGCCCACGCTTCCCCTTCACCTTGGTGTAGGTCGATGCGGATCAGGACCTCAGAATCTGCCATGAGGTTCCGGGCATCCAGTTCCACGCCGTCGCGGGGTTCACCATCGACCAGCACAGCGATGGTCTTGTCGGTGTTGCCGATGAACAGGTCGACCACGCTTGGATCGACGCGGGCATCCGTGCTGCCGATGCTGCTGACGATGCGGCCCCAGTTGGGATCTTCACCGTGGATGGCGGACTTGACAAGATTGCTCTTGGCGACGGCACGGGCTGCCTTGCGGGCTTCCGTGGCGGTCGCTGCGCCAATGACGTTGACGCTCATGAGTTTCGTCGCACCTTCGCCGTCCGCGGCGATGCGCTTGGCGAGAGTCTGAGCGACCTGCAGCAGAGCTTCCAGGAAGGCGTCCCAGCCAGGACCTTCCGGGGTCAGCGCGGGTCCGCCGGCGGCGCCGTTGGCCACGAGGCAGACCGTGTCGTTGGTGCTCTCGTCACCGTCGACGCTGATCTGGTTGAAGCTGCGGTCGACGACGTGGTTCAGAGCGCGGCGCAGGTGGGCGGCGTGGACGGGCGCGTCGGTCGCGATGAAGCCCAGCATGGTGGCCATGTTGGGGTGGATCATGCCGGCGCCCTTGGCGATGCCCGCGATGTTGTATTCGATGCCATCGACGACAATGGAGGCCTGGGCTTCCTTGGGGCCGGTGTCGGTGGTCATGATGGCCTGGGTCACTTCCGTACCGAGGGAATCCGGCAATTCGTTGGTGCAGGCATCAATGCCGGCCCGGATCTTCTCCATGGGCAGGGGGACGCCGATGCGACCAGTGCTGCAGACGAATACCTGGTCTTCCTTGAGGCCTAGGTTGGCGGCCGTGCGTGCGGTCATCTCCACGGCGTCACGCAGGCCTTGACGCCCGGTGCAGGCGTTGGCGTTGCCGCTGTTGACGACGATCGCTTGGATGTTGCCATCGGCCACGTGTTGCCTGGAGACGTGCACAGGGGCCGCCGCGAAAGCGTTCTGGGTGAACACCGCCGCTGCTTGTGTGTCCGGCTCGGTGCTCAGGATGACGGCCAGGTCGAGGCGCTGCTTCTTGAGGCCACAGTGGACGCCGTGCGCCTTGAAGCCCTTGACCGACGTGAATCCCATGGGGGCGGTCAGCGTCATGGGTGCACCCCCGCGCGGGGGAGCCCCAGATGGGAGGGCAAGCCCAGAGCGTCGTTCATGTTCTGGATGGCGGTGCCACTGCCCCCCTTGCAGAGGTTGTCGATGGCGCCGCGGGCGACCATGAGCCCTGTGTCCGGGTCGGCTGTGACGGCCACTTGGGCAAGGTTGCTGCCCTTGATGTGGCCGGTGTTGGCCTCGGAGACGAAGCTCACGAACGGACTGTCTGCGTACGCCGCATGGTAGGCTTCTTCGAGGCCGTCGGTCTTGGCCAGGGGTGCATAGACAGTCGAGAGGAGGCCCCGGGTCTGGGGGACCAGGTGGGGCGTGAATCGGACCTTGCGTGCGCTGCCACTGAGGCGGGTCGCCATGCCAGCGATCTCCGCCGTGTGGTCGTGGCCTAGGACCTTGTAGGCGCGGACAGACTCGTTCATCTCGGGGTAGTGGAGGTCGCCCCGGATGCCGACACCGGCACCGCTGACGCCGCTCTTGCCGTCGACGATGATGGGTCCTTCGCCGATGAAACCGCCTTGCAGGGCGGGGGCGAGGGCTAGCAGGCTGGCTGTGGGGTAGCAGCCTGGGTTTGCGATGCGCTTGGCGCCTTTCTGGACGGGGGCGACGTCCGCGAGGCCGTACACCCAGCCGTCAGATTCGTCAATCCCGTGATGCCGGTGGTCGCGGCTAAGGTCAATGACGTGCTTGACGCCGGCTTCTTCGTAGGTCTTGGTCCATGCTGCCGCTTCGCCGCCAGGAGTGGCGAGGAACAGGACGTCCGCTTCCAGAGGAGCGCTCGCGTCGGGGGCTTCGAAGGTCAGATCGACGTGCGCAAGGCTGGGGACCGATTCTCCATAGGAGCTTCCGACCTGGCTGGTGCTGGTGACGTGAACGCTGTCCACATCGGGGTGTCCTGCCAATAGGCGGACCAGCTCCCGGCCCAGGTATCCGCGTGCGCCGATGACCGTGGTTTTGACCATTTGGAGAACGTCGAATGCCCATACGGTATAGACCCAACGCCGAAATTCCCACGAGATGGTACGTCGATGTCCCAATCTAGACAAATCATGGCTTTCCGTACAGTCATGACCCATCATTCGTGGCCGCAAGGAGCGCGGTTTCAGCGCGGCCAGACCCGGGGCGTCAGGCTGGCGACGTACGCTTCTCCGTCGCCTCGCCCAACCTCCATTGCGCGCATGATGGCGTCCAGGTCCCTGCTGAGTCGATGCACTCCCAAGGATGCCTGGGGCCGGATGATGTCCACGTGGACCCCGGCCGGCGGGTTCCTCGCGTAATGGATCGCTGCTTCCTTGATGGCTTGGTGCCGGGTCAGACCGTCCCGCAGCCGGGGATAGCGCCGAGCGGCCACCTCAGCCACCCAGCGGGCATCTGGACGACGAGGCCCGGGAGGCGTATTGAGCACCACGGTGACCCGTTTGGCTCCCATGACCTCCACGGCATGCCTCACCGGGATCGGGTCAAGGACACCGCCATCGATGTAACGGCGACCATCGATCTCCACTGGCGGCCCGGATCCCAACGGCAGCCGCCCCGTCGCCTTCAGCCACTCTATGATGTTCCCATCACGGAGATCCTGGTAGACACAGGCCCCACTGTCGACATCGGCGCCAGTGACGACAACACGCCAGGGGGCGCGCAGGATGGCCGCTTGGTCAATGGGGAGCTCGTTCTTGTAGACGATCTCCAAGAGCGCTTCATGATCCAATACCGGGCCCCCACCCAGCGCCCGCCTATAGCTCAATACGCGCCGATCCTGAGCATACGCCCAGGTCTCTTCCGCGCGTTTGGATTGCCCCGCGCTGAACCAGGCCGCGAGGGCACCTCCCGCGGAGGTCCCCATGACGATGTCCCAGTCCCGGATGCCGGCGGCCTCGAGCGAGCTGAGCACGCCATTGGAATATGCGGCCCGCATGCCGCCTCCCTCGATGATGAGTGCCCGCGTCTCCGCCACGGCCAATCAGAGGATGCACCGGGTAAAGCCGTTGCGCGAGGCGCTCTGTGTTCGCTGCAACCCACACCAATCTTCAAGAAGTTGGCAAAACCATTGAGCCACCGATGATCCACCTCGTCCATGTCCGTGACAGGGAACGAGCAGCGCAGTGGTTGCGTCGGGGGCGGCGCCATATTGCCGCCAATCCCGTGCCACTCCTACTGGTGGGCATCACGGCGACCCATGGGGAAGTCAAGGAGGTCCTCGATCGCGCAGGCATCGAGAAAGCGTTCATCGTCGACGCGACGGGACAAAACCACCTCACGGTGGAGGCAGGAACGGATGTCCTGTTGCTTGGAGATCGTGAAGAGCTCGTCGGGGCGCAGGCGTTCATTGCCCGCGCTGCACGGGCCCGGCAGCGACTAGAGGTCATTCTCATCGAAGATGTCCTGCAACCCGACCTTGATTGGTGCGGCGGGCTTGTGGAATCCTTTGAAGCCCTAGGTTGACAGGGCCGCCATCGCTTTCTGGAATTCTTCCGATTCCGGCGTGACATCCAAGCGAGCCGCGAGGGCCAGGATCAACACCATCTGTTCTTGGTGGCGCCTTGCTGATTGCCACTGCATGATGCCCACCAAGACCAACACGCCGAGTGCGATGAACGCGCTGGTCATCGAACCGGCCACGGTGAGGGGAGAGGATTCTGATTGGACCATGACGGGTTCATCCGGCGAATCATACAGACTGGCCAGGTACACAGCGTCCACCTTCGAGCGGAGCGCGCCGATGTCGTTGGAGAGCGACGTGAAATTGGCTTGGGGTTCACGTTCAGCAATCTCACGCGCAGCCTCCAACAGGATGACGCGCTCAAGCAGGAGTTGGGTGACCGCATCCATGCGCGTCACATCGCCGTCCATCTGCAGCAGCAGGTCGCGGACGGACGCGAGAGGATCTTGGATGACGGCGACGCCTTCCACGATATCTGCTTGCTTGAGGAATTGTCCACGGTAGCCTTCCACTTTCCACAGAGCGAAGCCCTCGGTGATGTTGAGCAGGAGGTGAAGTTCCTTGGTGGCTCCCGGAGTATACTCGGTGACGTTGGCCTGCGGACCCTCGCCAATGGTGACCACGATCTTCGTGATTGGCTGGGGCGGATCGACGCTGGGGTCGTCGTGCCACGTGATGCGCATGGGCAAGGCGCCGGTGAAGGTCGTCCCCGGTGCAAAGACGTCCACGTGCGGGGGTTCGCCTCCATGTGCCGACACCATTGGCACCAGGAGGAGCGCCATCAAGAAGACCGACACGCGACGGAACGACATGTGTCCAAAGCAAAATTCCACCCTACTTAACCAGGGCCAGTCAGGGGACTCTTCAACGTCGGGACACCGCCACTCTTCGACATCGGCACTGTCCCGCTCTTCGACACAGGGACAGTCCCGAGTGCGGCACTCCATTATCCCGTTCGTGTTTTCCACCGGCCAGTGGCGTCCATGTCGGCGCCCCACACGGAGGTGTGAAAATGAACCAAAAACACATGAAAACCGATGAAGCCGCCCAAGTCGGCATCGGCACCATGATCGTCTTCATTGCAACGATCTTGGTCGCCGCTGTGGCTGCGGGGGTCCTCATTGACACGAGCCAAAAGCTCCAGGACAAGTCCACTCGCACTGGTAACGATGCGGTCTCCGACATTGCAAGCAGCCTGACCATTGAAGCCGTCTACGGTTACGAAACCGCAACGGCCGACACGGTTGGGCAGGTCAGTGTCATGGTCAGCCTGGCCGCCGGCGCTGACCCCGTCGACCTTCAGGACCTGGTCATCCAGTTCCACGACGGAACCAAGCTTGTGGAATATGCGTGGTACTACGAGGGCACCGACAAGAACGACCAGAACATTGGCACCGGAGTCTACACGGACTTCGCGGACAACAGGTTCTGGATTGATCCTGTCCGCGATACCGACGGTTCCGCAATCGACGTCAAGACCCTTGGCTACGAGGACCACGTTGCAGCCGCCGACGATGTATACACAGGCGTGCTTAACGAAGACGACATCGTGATGCTCTCGTTCGCGCAGTACAATGCCGGTGCCGCCGACTCCGAGCTAGACATCGGTGCGAGCTCGAAGATTGCCATTGTCCTCCTGCCAGACACGGGTATCTCGAGCGAAGTGGCGTTCACAACACCAATTTCCATGTCTGGTGCAGACTTCTGGGAGCTTGCCTGAGGTGACCAAAATGAACAACCAACAAATCAAGAAAGACGAAGCCGCACAAGTCGGCATCGGCACCATGATCGTGTTCATCGCGACCATCCTGGTGGCCGCTGTCGCCGCAGGCGTCCTCATAGACACTAGCCAGAAACTATCTTCCAAGGCAACCACGACGGGCGCCGAGGCCACGGACAACGTGGGGACCGCCATCGAGGTCCTTGCGGTCCACGGTACGCGCGACGTCAACACGGACCCAGACCTCAACGTCCTCCGAGTCCAGATTCGTCTGGCCGCTGGTGCCGAGACTATTTCTCTGAATGCTCTGAAGGTGAATT
>JBFGSX010000057.1:0-8468 GCA_041566495.1 Thermoplasmatota archaeon | reverse complement strand
CTACGGGCCTGACCTAGGCCCCTGCCAGATCGTCAGCTGGATGCGTCGTAAGACTGCCACTGACGAACGGCCGACTTCGACCATTTGCACCGACCATGCCACCCCGTCTGGTCACCGGATCTTCACAGCGATCTTTCCAACCGTCCGCCCAGCACCCATCCGAATCAGGTGTTCGGGTACTTCTTCGAGGGTGATGGTCTTGGTTCGAGGTACACGGAGGACCCCTTCCGACACCCAATCCACGAGCGTTGCCAAATCGTGGGCGTCGGCTTTCGCGACGGACGAAACGAGACGCTTGCCGTATCGTAGTTTGGCCGTCGTCATCGACGGCAACATCAACTTCATGGAGCCGCCAACGAACACATAGCGACCGTCCCGCTCGACGTGCTGCATCACTTCCTGGAACGGGCGGTAGGCTGCGGCGTCGAAGAAAACGTCGAAGCTTCCGGATAGTTCTCGTTCGTCATAGGCCCAAACCTCGTCAACGCCGAGACTGCGTACAAAGGGCACGTTCTTGGCACTGCAGACAGCCGTCACGTCGGCACCCAGTGCTTTGGCCACTTGGACCGCGAAGGACCCCACTCCTCCGCTCGCCCCATTGATGAGAACTTGTTGGCCTTCCTTGACCCCACCCCAGTCTCGAAGCCCTTGCAAGGCGGTCAGCCCTGCGACCGGGATGCATGCGGCATCTTCGAACGACATGGCTTCTGGAATCGGGGCCATGTGTTCGGATTTCACGGAGCCGAACTCGCTGTGTCCAGCCCTGCTCAAAGAGCCTGCCTCCGCAGTGACCCGCTGATCTTCGCACGGCCCCGCTTGGGGGATCCCTGCCACGTCGGCGCCGAGGACCGAGACGGGTAGCATCCGCATGATGAATGGCTTGCCAGCCATCGCATGCCAATCCGCCTTGTTGAGCGACGTGGCGTGGATCGCCATGCTGTTCTTCGTTGGTGGGGCAACCTCGGCGACCACCGGAACGCCAGGCTTCTCGCGGATGACTGCTCGCACACTCGTGGAAGCGGCACTCGATTCATTTCAGTTGCCAGCCGGCCAGGATGCTGCCCGGGGCATCGCGCGGGGCTACTCGCTTTGCGCCTCGGTCTCTTCGTAGCGCATGTGCAACTTGACGGGGTCTCGTCGGCGCAGGCGCAAGTTGAGCATCTCCACGCCCAAGGCGAAGGCCATGGCGAAGTAGACGTATCCCTTCGGGATGTGTTGGTCGAAACCTTCGGCGACCAGCAAGACCCCGATCAAGACCAGGAAACTCAGGGCCAGCATCTTCACGGTCGGGTGGTTGTGCACAAAAGCTGCGATAGGCTTGGCGGCGAGGAGCATCACGCCGATGGCGATGACGACGGCCGCGATCATGACCTCCAGGATGTCTGTCATGCCCACAGCGGTGATGACGGAATCGAGGCTGAACACGATGTCCAGCAAGACGATCTGGACTAGGACCGCGAGGAGTTTGGCGTGGACCTTGGCGGAAGCGTGACCTTGAGGGGCATCGAGACTTTGGTGGATCTCGTGCGTCGCTTTGGCGATCAAGAACAAACCCCCCAGCAGCAACACAAGGTCGCGGCCACTGATCTCGAAGCCGAGCACGGCAAACAGTGGCGCTGTCAAGCCAATGACCCAAGCAAGGGAGAGTAGCAGGAGGATGCGGAACACCATGGCCAACAGTAGCCCGATGTTCCGGGCTTTGTCCCGCTGTTCTGGGGGCAGTTTCTGTGCTAGGATGCTGATGAAGACGATGTTGTCGATGCCCAGGACGATCTCCAACGCCGTCAGGGTCAGAAGGGCAAGCCATGCCTCCGGCGAACTCAGAAGGTCCAGGACCACGCCCTCGTATGGTCGGCCATACTTCTGGCCTTTGGGTCACGCGGGGCCGAGGGTGAGGGTTTGCGGAGCCCGTGAACAGTGGCCCCCCGGGGCATCGCCCCCGTCCTCGGACACTCGCCCCTTAAGTCTGACCAGCCCCCTCACATGCTCCTTGCACAGGCGCCTGCTTTGAGGCCGGCCGGCAATCGAGTGTCCATGCCAACACAAGAACATCCCAACAAGGCCCTCGCCCGTGCGATCTTCCGTGTCCTTCTGGGGGCGTTCCTACTCTTGGCGGGCATCGGACACCTGAGCTGGGCCCGGAGCGAATTCTTGGCGCAGGTGCCGACTTGGCTGCCCATCAACGGAGACCTGGTGGTGGTGTTGTCGGGGATCGTGGAGATCCTGCTCGGCCTCGGCTTGGTCGCGCTCCCCAAGCACAAAGTGTGGGTCGGTTGGACCACTGCGGCGTTCTTCGTCGCGGTATTCCCGGGGAACATCTCCCAGTACGTCAACGGCGTCGACGCCTTTGGTCTTGATTCAGATATCGCCCGAGGGATCCGTTTGTTCTTCCAACCGGTCTTGGTGCTCTGGGCGTTGTGGTCGACGGGGGCCTGGAAAGCGTGGCGCGAGCATCAGCGTGAGTGACGCCCCCCGTGTTCGGCCCTTCAGGATGCGGGAGTAGGCACCAGGCGCAGACCTACGCCAATCCACCCTCAAGGGTGATGTCGATGTTGGAAAGCAGGCGGGAAATGGGGCAGCCGGCTTTGGCCGCTTGAAGGCCTTGATCAACGATCGCGGCGTCGGCGCCGGGGGCGCTCACGGTGCAGGTGAGGTGGATTCCCGTGACACTCATGCCGGCATCGGTCTTCTCGAACTTGAGAGCGGCTTGGGTGGCGACCTGTTCTGGGGTGACGCCCAGTTTACCCAGTTCCGCAGAGGCCGCCATGGAGAAGCAGGAGGCGTGGGCGGCGGCGATGAGTTCTTCGGGGTTGGTGCCGACGGTGCCTTCTTCGAAGCGCCCGGAGAAATTGTAGGGTGCATCGCTCAGGAGGCCTCGTTCTGTGCTGACGTGACCTTGACCTTCCTTGAGGCTTCCATTCCAGGCGGCGGATGCGCGACGTAGGACCATGCAAGGGCAGATGGCGCGGGGGGTATGAGCCTACGCCCACAGTTTTTGAGTCTGCTCAGGCGACGAAGCGGCGCAGGCCGTCGACTTCGCGGCTTGTGGCAAGGCCATCGATCTCGAGGCTGTGCAGGTGGCCGACGATCTCGGCCATGCCCATGAAGTAGTGATTGTCCCGGTCGAGTCCCGGGAAGATGGAGGGGAACAATTGCCAGGCTGTCTTGGGGCGGTCCAGCAACGCGAGGATGCGTTCCCGGCGTTTCTGGTGGCGGCTCATGTGGTGTTCGAGGACCTCTTCGGTGATGGTGAACGGGGAGTGGTGTCCGGGCAGGGCTTGCATGCCGATGAAGCGGCGCAGACCATCGAGGGTCTCGACGTAGCGATGGTAGGCTCCTTTGTCGTCGTCTTTCAACTCGACGGCGTTGCTGGTGATGTATTCCAGCAAGGTGTCTCCGGTGAGGATGCTGTCTTCCAGGACATAGCAGGTGCTGCCGGGGGTGTGGCCGGGGGTGCGGAGGGTGGTGACCCGTTGGTCGCCGAAGATGCGTTCGATGCCGTCGGGCAGGTCTGCAGTGATGGGGCAATCGTCTAGGTGGGCGTCGATGTCGTCGGATTGTTCCCGGATGCGTTGCACATCGTCGTCAGGCATGCCGTGGGCGTGCAGGGCCGCGGCGAAGGCGTCGTTGCGAGGCACTTCGTCTCGCCTGAAGGTCTCCACGAAGGGTGCTTCTTCTTTGGGTGCGACCAAGGGGACACCGAAGTCGTTGCGCAAGCGTAGCGCATTGCCTGCGTGGTCGACGTGGCCGTGGCTCAGGTAGAGGGTCAGGTCCGATGGGTCGACCCCGTGCTCCCGGACAGCCTCGACGAGACTGCGGTAGACCTTGGTGTCCCCGATGCCGCAGTCCACCAGTGCGGGCGCGTCGCCGGGAAAGAGCCAGGCGTTGACGGTGCGCAATGGGAACGGAACGGGGAGTTCGATCCGGACGGCCACGGGGGTGTGACCTGCGCCTGGATGGAAAGCATGGTGGTGTCGGTGGCCTCAAGTGCCCGACGCCCATCCCCGTCTATGGACGGGGGGCTTCGGCAAGTCACTTTCCGCGTCGAACACGACTGCCCCGTGGCACGGCTCAGCCGCGTCGTCGATGGCGAATTGTTGGCTTGGAGCGGACATCGGTTCGAAGTGGTGGCTTTCCGGGGGCGCCCCGCAGCCTGGGCTTCCTTTGCCGCCTCCGCCCAGCACCACCTCAACCCCACCCGGCTCGAACAGACCCCAGACGGGGGCTTCGCCGTGTGGCACCCAGAAGTGGATCCTAACGGCAGCATCAGCCGCATCATCGAGCGCCACGACATGATGTGGCAACAACCCCTTCTCATCAAGGACGGCTGGGAACACTACGACGCCATCAGCTTCGGCACTGGGGAACAAGCGGCCCTGGATGCATTGCGTGCCAGCCACCCGACCCAAGTGGCTCGACGCCGGGCCTTGCGACCGGAAGAGGTCACGGGAGCGTTCTTCCGGAGTCTGCAGCCCGCCTTGCAGGCGCCGACCCCCAAGCAAGCCGAAGCGTTGTTGGCCGCCCAACAGGCAGGCTACTACGAATCCCCCCGCAAAGCCACCACAGCGCAGGTGGCCGCCACCCTCGGTATCGGGCGCAGCGCCTTCGAGGAACGCCTGCGAGGGGGCGAGAACCGCCTCATGGGCGAAATCCTGCCAGCCTTGGCGTGGCAAATGGCCCCGACGCGCTGATTTCGGGGCCTTCAGGGACGGCTCTTATCAGAGGCATCTGCCTGGCCCGCACGTGGACTTCGCCCTCAACGACGAAGAGCAACTGATCCAGAAGACCGTCCGCGAGTTCTCCCGTGGCGCCGTCGCGGCCCGCGCAGAGCAACTCGACAAGGAAGGGGGCTTCCCCACGGAGACCCTGAAGGAACTGGCGGCCCTTGGCATGCTCGGCCCCACCATTCCTGAGGAGTACGGTGGCGTCAAGATCAGCAAGGTCGCATTCAACGCCATGCTCGAAGAACTGGCGTGGGCGTGTGCCAGCACCAGCGTCACCGTCGCGGTCCACACCAGCGTCGCCGCGACCCCCATCGCCCAATGGGGCAGCGAATCCGTCAAGCAACGCTTCCTACCCAAACTGGCCAGCGGCGAGTGGATCGGTTGCTTCGCCCTGACCGAGCCCGGCGCCGGCAGCGATGTCGCCGCCCTCGCCACCACGGCTGTGCGGGATGGCGACGAGTACGTCATCAACGGCGACAAGGTGTTCATCACCAACGGCAACCACGCCGGCAGCGCCATCGTCGCCGCCAAGACCGACCCCAGCGCCGGCCACCGCGGTCTGAGCCTGTTCGCGGTCGAGACCAGTACCCCCGGTTTCAACAAGGACGGCGCGGAAGAGAAACTCGGCTTGCACGGCAGCGACACCGCCCGCATCAGTTTCACCGACATGCGCGTCCCCGCAGAGAATCTTCTTGGCAAGGAAGGAGACGGCTTCAAGCAACTCATGGAGACCCTCAACGGATCCCGCATCAGCATCGGTGCCCAGGCCGTCGGCATCGCCCAACGGGCCTTCGACGAAGCCAAGGCGTACGCGCAAGAGCGCCACCAGTTCGGCAAGCCCATCGCCGCCAACCAGGCGATCCAGTGGAAGCTGGCCGACATGGACGTCCGCATCGAAGCGGCCCGGCTGCTCTACACCAAGGCGGCTGCCGCCCAGGACGCGGGACAACTGACCCCTGAAATGGGCAGCCGCGCCAAGTTGTTCGCTAGCGAGACCGCCACGTGGGCGACCATCGAAGCGGTCCAGATCCATGGCGGCAACGGCTACACCACCGACTACGTCGTCGAGCGCCTCATGCGGGATGCCAAGGTGACGGAGATCTACGAAGGCACCAGCGAGATCCAACGCCTCGTCATCGCCACGCAAGCCCTCGGCTGACCGCGACGCTGAGCGCAGCGAACGCGTCGCCGGGGTCTGGGGCGAAGCCCCACAGTGGCCGCGTTTTCGCGCAGCGAAAAGGCGGACTGCAGATCTACGAAGGCACCAGCGAGATCCAACGCCTCGTCATCGCCAAGCAAGCCCTGGCCTAGCCCCGACAGGGGTGGGAAGAAACCAACCGTGCCCGCGCTACCTTCATAGGGGCGTGACCATGGACGGCCATCCGGTGACCGACATGGACGACCAAATTCAGGGCAACGCCGATCCCGTGATCGACGAACCCATCCCAGAAGCGGCCCCATCCAAGCCGAGCCCGTCGACCGACCCCCGCATCAAGCTCTTGATGCAGGCAGCTCCGGGCCTCATCATGGCCGCCGGCGTCCTCCACCTCGCATTGGTCGAGACCCACATGGCCCACGCCCGCGGCGCAGGTCTGTTCTTCCTCGCCATCGGCGCCGCCCAGATCGTCTGGGCATTCCTATACATGCGCCAACCCAGTGCCAACATGCGCGTCGCTGGCCTCATGGGCTTGGCCCTGGCCCCGACCATCCTCTACGTGCTCACGCGGATCTGGCGCGCCCCATGGGCCGCTGCCCCTGAACCCGTCGACGTCTTCGGCGTCGCCACCCAGCTCCTGCAGGTCGCTGCATTGGCCGGCTTGCTCCTGGAATGGATCCTGGAAGTCAGTCCAGGTCCCAAATTCACCTTCACCAACGAACAGGCCCGCGTCGTCGCCGCTGGCCTGCTCATCGGCATCGCCGGCTACGCGGGCGCCCTCGTCGCAGAAGACGTGGAGTGGCTGGCCACCGCAGAGGCGGCCCATGGCCACGATGACGGCCACGACGATGGCCATGGCAGCCACGCGGTCGACGGCTTTGGTACCCGTGGCGAATCCCTCATCGGCACCATCCCCTACTATGGCCCCGCGGATGCCCGAGGCATCCTGAACCAATGTCAACAAGTGGGCGAACCCAACCAAGGGTGCTGGACGTCCTACCTCAAGGACCGCCTCGTCGCCTTCGGCTCCGTTGACGCGTTCGACACCCTCGTCGACCTGATGGCCCAGAACACCGAGGCGAACCGGGACAGCCACGCCATCGCCCACGACCTGGGCCGCTTCGCGTACCAGGCCTACGGGTACGACATCACCCTTACGTTGGGCGAATGCTCCTACGAGGTCTTCCAGGGCTGCCTGCACGGCGCTCTGCAGATCTTCTTCGACGACGTCGCCGGCCAAGGAGGCAAGGTGGACAAGGAGACCATCCGCTCCACCTGCGCCGCCGCGACCAGCGACTTCGAGATCTACGCCTGCCTGCACGGTGTCGGCCACGGCGTGATGCTCTATACCAATTACAAACTCCACCAGAGCCTGGACATGTGCTCTTGGCTGGACACCTGGTTCGCCCAACATTCCTGCTACGGGGGTGTGTTCATGGAGAACGTCGTCGGCTACACCGACTCCCTGAACCCCACTGCGGCCGGTGGCCACCAAGGCCACGGCGGCCACTCGGAACCCCCGACGTTCTGGGTGGACCCTCAAGAACCAACGTACCCGTGCAACGTCGTGGCGGATGCCTACAAGGACCCCTGCTGGCGCATGCAGACCAGCTTGATCCTCAAGTTCAACAACGGTGACTTCGTGGCCACCGCCAAGGTCTGCGAGGAATCCGGACCCTACCGCTTGGCGTGCTACAACAGCCTCGGACGTGACGCGGCACCTTGGGCCAACCGGGACCCCTGGCGCATGAGCCAACACTGCTCCTACGGCGCCGAAGACGCCCAGGCGTCCTGCGTCGAGGGCTTCTCCGCAGGCGAAGTGCTCCAGGAGAACAACCCCGACGCGGGCCTGACCCTGTGCAGCAAGTTGCCCGAGAAACACAAGGAACCCTGCTACCGAGCGGTCGCGACCCAAGCGGCCCGCATGTACACCACGGAAGAGGTCACCGCGTTCTGCAACAAGGTACCCCAGAACCACCGTGAAGCATGCACCACGGCTGCAGGCATCTAGACCGGCGCCACGCAAACCGTATAAGCCGCCGACCTGAACTCGGGTCGTGCGCCTCGCGTTGTTCGCCATCATCCTCCTTACCCCCATGGCATCCGCCCAGTGGCTACTGGAGGACCCTTCCGGAGACGTGGAGGTCAGCAGTTACAACAACAGCACCCCCGCACCAGGGAACTGGCAAGCGGTGGACCTGTTGGCCATGGGCATCGAAGAGACCCCGGACGAACTGCTGTTCACGGTGGACATCGCAGGCCTCCCCGACTGCCCCACCGGCCAATGCGCCAATGCGGGCGACCTTCGCACGTACTTCCAGTACGGCGAATTGGCCTACTACGTCCAGCAAGGCATCGACGGGTTGGGCAATGCCTACGGGCAACTGCACAGCGTGGAACCCGGGGGCGTCGACGGCCCCGCCATCGACCCTCGCCTAGGGGCCATGGCGGACCTTGAGGCCGAGTCCAGGGCGACGCTTGTCCTGCTTGCACTGCCCCATCTCCACGGCGGCCCGGCGTGCAGCACCGAACAGTTTCTGGCGCACGGGCGGACCTTCCGCGACGGTGTCCTCGACCTTGCGCACGAT
>JBFGSX010000056.1:0-8483 GCA_041566495.1 Thermoplasmatota archaeon | reverse complement strand
TCAGGTTTCCGGGGCTGACCTCTTCGAGGCCCCAGACCCGGCCGACGTCGCTGATGCAGACGACGACCTCGGTGTTGCCGATGCGTTCGCTGCTGAGCATGTGGCAACCATTGGGACTGTTGTCGTACGTGGCCATGTAAGTGGGCTGGGCGGGGTCGGCGATGTCGTAGGCCGTGAAGCCCGCGTTGGCCGTGAGGGCGGGGAACTCTTCGAGTTCGCCGATGCCCGGGGCGCCTTGGCTGGCGGTGAAGAGGTAGCGGCCGTTGTCACTGATCTTGACGTCGGTCAGGTAGGTACCGACCTGTGTGATGGTGCTGAGGACTGTGGGGTTGGCCCGGTCGCTGATGTCCAGCAAGTACACCATGGGGGCTTCGCCGTTGCCGAGGACTGCCACGGCACCCAGGTCGCCCCGCATGTCGATCTCACCGATGTAGCGGTGGGGGTCGCCGGAGCCGTCGGCGTTGAAGCGCAGCGGGGTGTGGCCGATGGCGGCCAGGCTGCAAGTGCGCAGATTGTAGGTGGTGAAGTCGAAGGCATCAGCGGTGTCGTTGACGAGCGCAAACGGGTCCTCGGTGGTGTTCAGGAAGCGGATGCCGTCGGTCTCGTAGGGGGTCGGCTCGCAGGAGCCAACGGGTTCCTGTGGGTTGTCGGTGTCGTCCGTGAGGCACCCGGCCAAGGCCAAGATGGTCATTGGCAGCCACATCCATGCACGCATGGCGTGCTCGACGGGAGCGTTGTAGAAAGGCATTCTGCCGCACCCCGCAGGGCCCCGTCGTTCGCTGCGGCTGCGGAGGACGGGGGCGAGGAGAACGTCGGGCCCCTCCCCGACCACCACGATATCGCTAAATCAGGCCACGAAGTCCGCAGGCCGTGGACGACGTGGACCGCCAATTGATGCTCCTCTTGCGGGAGAACGGCAGGGAGTCCTTCACGGCCCTTGCCAAAGCGGTCGGTACGAGTGAGGGGACTGTGCGTGCACGGGTCAAGCGCTTGACCGATGAGGGCATCATCAGGAAGTTCACGATCCGTACCGCGGGTCGTAACGTCAAGGCCCTGATCGAGCTCCGTGTCACCAACAACACCCACACCAGCGCGGTCACCCAGGCCATCGCCGCATGGGACAACGTGGAATCGGCGTGGGAAGTCACTGGAGATCATGACATCGTCGTCATCGCCGATTGTCACGACCCGGGCAAGTTGAACGAGTTGATCGACCGCATCCGCGACATTCCTGGAATCGAGGCGACCACGAGCCGCCTCATCTTGAAGGAATACTGATGCGCACAGCGAAGCATGCCTTGGCGACCCCACCGTTTGGTGAGCGAACGTGAACCGCTGGTTGGGACGCCCCCCACAAAGCGGCGAAGAAGTGCGCCGCTTGCAGGTGTGCTGCGATTCCCCCCAGCAGTGCTCCTATTGTCCCTTCAAGCCTGAGAATGCGAACCGGAACCTGCGCGACTTGTTGCGCGAGCAGTTGTTGGGCGAGGAATGATGCCCGATGGGCGGCCCGAGACGGCCGCCGACCGCGACGCGGCTTGTTGCGCATCAGAACCTGAGTGCGTGCTCTGCCCCCTGCGCCCCGAGAATGCAGACTCGTCGTTGCGGGAACTGTGGCGTCGGGGCTTGTACGCCAACCTGCCTCGCCTGGGTTTCGAGTAGGCCAAAGGGCCGGCGCACTTTCCGTGGGCGTCCAATAGGCGATGAGCAGCTCGCAGCTCTATGCGCTGGTTATGGGCCATCTTGGCCATGGTTGCGGTCTCCCTTGCCGGTTGCGGGGACGACCCGCCCCCGGATGAGCAGACGTACGAGGCTGAAGGGGAGGTAGAGCCCACCAGCACGCCGACCCGTACGTCGACCAGCACGCCTGCGAGGGAGGCTGACGCCCCTGCCAGCTCCCCTGCCCCGGACGCGAGCCCCAGCGCGCCGTCGAGCAGTGAGCCCACCCCAGAGACGGCGGCAGCATCTGCCGACAGCGACCCGGAACTGGTCGCCCTGCCAGAACTGCCCGCACTACCAGCGCTCTAAGCGAGCCAGCCCTCGAGACCGTCCAGGGCGTATTGGACCGCGAAAGCGACCGTCAGGATACCCATGATGCGGGTGATGACCCTAGAGCCGGTCTCGCCGATGAAGCCCTGCAGACGAGCAGCTGCCATGAGGCTCAGAAGGGTCACGATCATGACACCGATGATGCTGATGGCGACGAGGCCGATGCCGAAGCTGGTCGTCTGAACGATGACCAGGCTGATGGCGCCGGGGCCGGCGAGCATCGGCAAGCCCAGGGGGACGAAGCTGGGGTCACCCTCGTCGTCGTCCAGGTGTTGGGCGCCGCCGGTGGGCAGGTGGATTTCCCGGATCTCCCGGCGGGGGATCTCACGACCCTCCCGGAGCATCCGCAGACCGATCATGACCAGCAGCAGGCCACCTGCCACTTGCAGCGAGTAGATCTGGATGCCCAGGTAGCCGAGGATGCCCCGGCCACCGGCTGCGAAGATGATCAGGACCGCAGCTGCGAACGTGGTCGCCTTGGCGGCCACTTGGATGCGCTGGGCGCGGGTACGGCCCTTGGTCAGGCCCAGGAACAGTCCGAGACTGGCCGGGGGGTCGACGACGACCAGGAGCGGGACGAGCAGGAGGAGGATCTCTCCGAGGGCCATGGCGGCCGCCGACTTGGACCCCCTATATGGCCATTGGGCTACGGAATCCGCAGGGCTGCGGAGTGGGGCTATACTCCTGGGAGCAGCGCCATCTGACCGGCATCCCTAAACGGCCACGATGCAAGTTCCGGATTATATCGTAGGAGACCCCCATGACCATCACCGGCAATGAGACGAAGCCCGTCATCAAGCACAGTATCCCTGGCCCCGAGGCCAAGAAGATCGTCAAGATGGACGACAAGTTCCTTGTCACCACCACCAAGACGGCACCCGTGGCCGGAAAGACCGGTCGAGGGGTGGTCGTGGAGGACGTCGACGGCAATGTCTTGTTGGATTTCGCAGCCGGCATCGGCGTGCTGAATGTCGGCCACTGCCACCCCCGCATCGTGGCCGCCGTGCAGAAGCAAGCGGCGGAACTGATGCACTTTGCTGGCACCGACTTCTACTATGCACAGCAGGCAGAACTGGCCAAGCGGCTCTCGGCCATCGTCCCCGTCGTCGGCAAGAACCACAAGACGTTCTACTGCAACAGCGGCGCCGAAGCCAATGAGGCGGCCATCAAGATCGCCAAGAAGGCGACCGGCCGCCACCAGTTCATCTCGTTCCTGGGCGCCTTCCATGGCCGCACCATGGGCGCCTTGAGCCTCACCGCGTCCAAGTACATCCAGAAGGAGGGCTTCTTTCCGAGCATGCCGGGTGTGACACACACCCATTTCCCGCACCCATTGCGCAACATCTGGGGCATCAACGGCTACGATGAGCCCCAAGAACTGGCCAACCGCGCCATCGAACACATCGAGGCGCTCTTCAGCTGGAACCTGCCCGCCGACAACGTCGCCGCGTTGTTCTGGGAACCCATCCAAGGTGAAGGTGGCTACGTCGTGCCCCCCAAGCCGTTCCCCAAGATGCTGCGCAAGCTGTGCGATGAGCATGGCATCCTGCTGGTCGCCGACGAAGTACAGACCGGCTTCGGCCGCACCGGCAAGTGGTTCGGTTCTGAGCACTTCGACGTGAAGGCCGACATCGTCAGCATCGCCAAGGCGATGGGCAGCGGGATCCCCATCGGCGCCACCGTCATCCGCCCCGACCTGGACTTCGGCGAGAAGGGTAGCCACAGCAACACGTACGGCGGTAACCTGGTCGCCTGCGCCAGCAGCCTGGCCACGCTGGACGTGTTGGAGGACGAGGATTTGGTCAACAACGCCCACAAGATGGGCCTCGTCATGGCCCAACGTCTCGCCGAATTCAAGGAGGAGCATGAGAGCATCCACGACAGTCGCGGCCTGGGCTTGATGCGCGCCATCGAGTTCGCCAACAAGGACGGTTCCCAGAACCACAAGCTCCGGGACGCCCTCGAGGACGACCTGTGGAAGCGTGGCCTCATCACCCTGGGCTGCGGCAAGAGCAGCCTGCGCTTCATCCCGCCTCTCAACATCAACGCCGATCAGATGAACGGCGCCATGGATGTCCTGGGCGAATCCCTGCGCCACCTCAAAGCCTAGGAGAACGATCGCACGGCGGCCACCGCCGAGCGCCAGCGGAGGACCCGTGCATCCCGGTCAGCGGATGCCATGGTGGGCGTGAAGCGGGTCAGGTCATCGTCGGGCCGCTGCCAGTGGATGCCGGCCGCCAGCGCTGCGAGGTCAGCGGCCCCGAGAGCGGTGCTCTCCAGTTCGGCGGGTCGCTCGACCGGACATTGTACCAGGTCTGCCTGGCATTGCAGCAGCAGGTCGCTGGCAGCGGCGCCACCATCGACTCGCAGGGCTGTCAGACGGCTGCCCGAGTCCTGTTCCATGGCCTCTAGGACATCGTGGCATTGGTGGGCGATGGATTCGAGGGTCGCTCGGGCGATGTGGCGTCGGGTCGTGCCCCGAGTCAACCCCAGGATGGCGCCTCGGGCTTCCGGATCCCAGTACGGTGCGCCGAGGCCGGCGAACGCGGGCACGACGACGACGCCCATGCTGTCGTCGCCTTCCATGGCGCGGTCGTTGACGTCGGGGCTGGTGTCGATGATCTTGATGCCGTCGCGAAGCCATTGCACCGCGGCTCCGCCGACGAACACGCTGCCTTCGAGGGCGTACTGGGGTTCGTCGTCGATGCTCGCCGCCCGCGTCGTGAGAAGCCCGTGGGTGGAAGCGACCGCTTCTGAACCTGTATGCTGTAGCAGGAAGCACCCGGTCCCGTAGGTGTTCTTGGCCATCCCCGCTTGATCGCACCCCTGGCCGTAGAGGGCGGCTTGCTGGTCGCCCACCATGGCACACAACGTGGCGCCCTTGAGGGGCCCATCTTGGACGGTGCCGATCTGGTGGCTGCTTGGCACGACCTCAGGCAGGAGGTGAAGCGGTACGTCGAACAACGCTAGGAGTTCCGGATCCCAACGACTGCGGTGGATGTCCCACAGCATGGTCCGGCTGGCATTGGTGACGTCCGTGACGTGGCGCCCGGTGAGGCGCCAGGCGAGCCACGAGTCGATGGTGCCGAAGCGGTGGCCTTCGCTGCGGGCCGACGGCACCTGCCGGAGGATCCATTCCAGTTTGGTGGCGCAGAAGTACGGGTCTGTCACAAGGCCCGTCTTGGCCCGGATCATGTCCGCGTGCGCGGAGAGTTCCCGGCAGCGCTGTGCGGTGCGGCGGTCCTGCCAGACGATGGCCGGGTGGACGGGGCCATCGTCGTTCCACACCACGGTGGTCTCTCGTTGGTTGGTGATGTCGATGGCCACGTCGTTGCCGGAAATGCCCGCGGAGGCCAATACTTCGCCACAGAGCCGCTGTGAGGTCTGCCAGATCTCCTCCGCGTCGTGTTCGACCCACCCTGCCTGAGGGTAGTGTTGGGTGAACTCAGCGTAGGCCCGGGCGGCCACTTGTCGCTCGCCGTTGAGCAAGAGGGCAGTGACTCCGGTGGTGCCAGCATCGATGGCAAGGACGTGGGTGGGCAACGTTGTGGGCACGTGCTTCAAGGCTCAAGGCTTTGACGCAGGGCTGGTTGGCCCTACCGTGCCCATCTTCGCCGGCAGCATCCTGCGTCGCCAAGACGTCATCGAGGGTTGGATCGAGGTCGAAGGAGGCCGGGTCCGCCGCTGGGGAAAAGGGGACCATGATGACGCCCTTGCCCGGGGCTGGATCGTGCCTGGGTTGGTCAATGCCCACACCCACGTGGCGGATGCGTTCCTGCGGGACAAACCCGACAAGCCCCGGACCGTCAAGGAACTCGTCGGACCCGGTGGCTGGAAGCACCAATGGCTCGCCAAGGCCGATCCCGCCACCCAAGGCGCCGCCGTCCAGACGCTGGCCCAGGAGATGGCGTCGACGGGAACGAGTGCATTCATCGATTTCCGAGAAGGAGGCCTGCCCGGGGTGCAGTGGCTACGGAACCTGGAAATGGATTCCGAGGCCATCATCCATGGCCGCCCCACGTCGAGCGGATTCGATGAAGACGAAGCCCGGGCCCTCCTGGAGGCCGTGGACGGCATCGGCCTCAGTGGCTTGCGAGATCTTCCCCGCAAGATGCTCGAATCCTGGGGGGACGCCTGCCGGGACGCGCGGAAGCCCTTCGCGTTCCACGCCAGCGAAGACAAACGGGACCCGGTCGACGCCATCGTCAGCCTCGAACCATCGTATGTGGTCCACATGACCCAAGCACGCCCCGGTGATTTCGACGAACTTGCGGACGCCCGCATCCCCATCGTCACATGCCCCCGTAGCAACCAGTGGTTCGGCATGACGCCTCCTATCGCGCAGATGCTCGAATCGGGCTGCCGCTTGGCTCTTGGCACCGACAACGGTATGCTGCAGGATGGCAACTTGTTGCACGAAGCCAGCGCCTTGGCCGCTATCCACCCCGACGTGGAGGAGGCTGATATCCTGCGCATGATGAGCTATCATGGCCGCGACGTGGCCCGTCTCCCGGACCCTGTCCTGGAGACGGGCGCCCAGGCGGATTGGATCGTCCTACCCGGCGTCCCCCGGCCCGAGCGCCGCAAGCCCGGCATGGAGCCCAACATGGACCCGGAGGCATGGAAGTGACCCGAGCCGCCTGGCGTGCCGTCGCTGATCTGCTGCGCCACCCCGAGTGCTTCGGCGCCGGCGCGATCCAACTCTTGGGCGATGACGATTTCTACGACGAAGACAGCCTTCCGTTCATCATCGCCGGCCGGGGCAGCGTCCTGCGGGTCGTTCCAGACCAAGGCTTCCGTAAGGAGCACTTGGCCAGTACCGAAGAGGAGCGCCTCTTGATCATCGATGACCCCGAAGGAGATGGTTGGCTGGCACCCGACGATGTGGTCGCGGGCTGGATGAACCGCCACGTGGCGTGCCCCGATCTGGAGGACATCATCTTGTCCCATCCCTTGTACGAATACCTCACACAACTGGACGAGGATGGCTACAGCCGTGGCGGCCACCGAGGGGAACTGGTGCAATGGGCCCCAGGCATCCCCACTCTGGCCAGTGTCTATGCACCCGAGTTCTTGCCAGACGACAAAGACGCCCCCAAGGTCAACCGGGACCGGGACGCCTACGCGGACGCCGTCGAAGACTTGTTGTCGGAGTTGGAAGCGGTCTTCGCGCCCGTCGAGATCGAACTGGGCGTCCGCTTCAGTGAGAACCCGCCACGCTACGACGACGATGCCCCCGGCGCAGAAGCCGCCTGAAGCCATTATCAAGCGCCCCTCGGTCGGCGACGCATGGACAAGACCGACGCAGTAATGGACCTCGCCAAGCGCCGAGGATTCCTCTACCCGAGCTTCGAACTGTACGGGGGCATGGCTGGCTTCTACGACTACGGCCCCATGGGTGCCACCATGAAGCGGCGCTTCGAAGAATTGTGGCGCCACACCTTCCTGTCCAGCGCCGTGCCCATGGCCGAGGTCAAGTGTCCTCGTGTCACCATGCACGAGGTGCTGAAGGCCTCCGGGCACGTGGATGAGTTCACGGACCTCGTCGTCAAGTGCAAGAACGGCCACCCCAGCCGCGCAGACCACCTCATCGAGGGCGCCGGCTACGCGGGTGACACGACCGCAGACGCATTGAGCGCCGAGCAGATCGACACCCAGATCACAAAACTGAACGCCAAGTGCCCCGTTTGCGGCGACGCCACGTTCACCCCGGCGCAGCCCATGAACCTCATGTTCAACACGGAAGTGGGCCCCGGCAGTGGCCGCATGGCCTTCATGCGCCCCGAGACCGCCCAGGGCATCTTCACCGACTTCCCCCACTTGCTGCGCCACTTCCGGGGCAAACTCCCCTTCGGCGCCATCCAACTAGGCGGCAGCAACCGCAATGAGATCAGCCCCCGCCAAGGCATGCTGCGCCTGCGGGAATTCCACATGATGGAATCCGAGGTGTTCTTCCTTGACACCAGCCAACCGTTCCCCGCGTTCGGCAGCGACGACCGCTGCGCTGTCGAGGCCACCTTCGTGGATGGAGAACACACCGAGCACCGCTTGACGTTCCGGGAAGCGGTCGCCCAAGGCATCGTGGGCAACGAACCCCTTGGCTACTTCCTCGCCCTCACGTACGATTTCCTTTGCAAGGCCGGCATGGACCCGGCCCGCATGCGCTTCCGCCAACACGAAGCGGACGAAATGGCCCATTACGCCAACGATTGCTGGGACGCAGAGTTCCAAAGCGAGCGCTACGGCTGGGTGGAATGCGTCGGCATCGCCGACCGGGGCTGCTACGACCTTACCCAACACGCCGATGCCACGGGCAAGCCCGGGGACTTCCAGGTCACGGTGGATTTCGAGGAGCCCTACACGTTCTACGCCCGCAAACTCGTGCCGGTCATGGGCATCCTGGGCCGCACGTTCAAGGCGGAGGCCAAGAAGATCGC
>JBFGSX010000055.1:0-8517 GCA_041566495.1 Thermoplasmatota archaeon | reverse complement strand
GTGGCGTTGACCGCAGCGACGTTCTTCATGGCCTGGCGGCCCGTCCGCAACCCATGGATCGTTCTTGGTGCCGCCACGCTGGCAGGCATCTTGGTCGCCATGGTCACCGGCGATTGGTTCGGCACCGGGGCAGAGGCACCCGCATGGCGCGATGTCATCGTCCCATCTCTGGATGTCTTGATCCTCGCTGGCGCTATGGGCACATGGTACGCTGGACGCCGAGAGCAAGCCACCGTCCTGCTGGTGGCGGGGGTCGTGGCATCAGGCATGATCTTCTACGGACAACAAGCCGCCCCGGCGTGGGCACTCGTGGTCGCCATCTTGGCCACGATCGCGTTCCTTGCACCCTCTGTGTCCCCTTACCCCCGCAGCATCGGCATCGCGGCCCACGGCCTGGCAGTCCTCGGCGCGGCCCAAGCCATGCCCGGATGGTTCAGTTGGACAACATACCCGTTCCTGACCCTGTTTCCGGTGTACTTGGCCGCCGTGTACTTCCGCGAGCAAGACCTGGGACGGCGTATCGCTTGGTGGGCCGCAGTTGGGACCGGTGCGCTGCTGACGTTGCTGGGTACATCGACACTCATCGGCAACGCCCGCCGGGACCTTCCCGTGCTCGACAGCCTGACGATGTTTGGCATCGGCGCGGTCGTCCTCGCGGCGTTCGTGCTCCTCGAGTGGACCGGCCGGCGCACACCCACACCCTCCACACCCACACAGGCGTGAGCGCAGCGGTCAGAGGCCCAACGAACACGACACGTTCATCCCTCGATGGGACGAATCCAGGCCATGCGCCGGAATGACGCTCGTGCCGCCCTCGAGGCCGCCCGCGAATGGGAATCCAAGGGGATGTTCAAGCCCGGCGCCTTCGCCAGCATCGAGAAATCCCTCGCGGTGGACAGTCGCGAGACCAGCCTCGCGATGCAGTCATTCTTCGTCGTCGGAGGCATCCTCTTGGGCGCCGCCACCGCAGCACTGTATGCGCTGCTGCTCGTCAACGACGTCTTCCCAGACACCCAGCCTGCGGCCTGGAATTTCTTCCTGGTCTGCGCGGCCGCATTGCTGATCGCAGGCGTCACGACGAGCCTCCTGGCGCAGAAAGACCTGGGAGACGCCTTGCTGATCGCCGGCATGGTGCCCCTTGGGACGCTGCTGGGCCCGGAGATCATGGGGGACCAGGAGATCCTGCGCGCCATCCCCGTCCTAGGTGCCCTTGGCATCGTAGCCTTCCGCCGGGCAGGCCACCTCGTGCCCGCCTTGGCACTTGGCCTCGCCACCGCGGCGTTGCCGATCTTCCTGTACCGTTTGCTGGAAGGCTCCGATGGGAGTGAAGCCGCCACATCCGCCTGGCTGGCCGGCGCCGTGGCCGCGTGGGCCGGCATGGCCGCATGGAACCACTTTGACCGCATCCCCTGGCGCCACGAAGGCGCGGTATTGACGACCCTTGGCGCTGCGGCCGCATGGATCGCCACCACCATCGACATCATCCAGCCGAGCTTCGACGGCGGCTATGAACTGCTCCTGGGCATCGGTTTCTCCGTGCTCCTGGGCACCGGCATCCTGCTCAAACAGCCAGGCATCGTCTTCGCGGCGGCGGCCGCCTTGACCGTGGACGTCATCGTATTCGCATTCCAGTTCGGCGGACCCACCGTGGGCCTCCTGACGCTGCTTGGCTTGGCTGCCGCGCTCATCACCACCGCCATCCTACTGCGGCGGCGCAAGGCCGCCACCTTGTAGCGGCGCCAGAAACCAGTTCAACCCGGCGGTGCTTCCCCCCATGTGGAACGCCGCTTCATACACGGGCATGGCCCCGCCGGACCCATCACGGGGCATGTCCTGACCGGACCGGGAGGGAGCCGTCCATGAAGCGGCTGGGGTTGCTTGTGATCGGCGACGAGATTCTCGCCGGGCACACCCAGGACACCAACAGCCATTGGCTTGCCAAGCGCCTCAAGGCGATGGGGGTGGCGTTCGCCCGCGTCGAGGTGTGCACCGATGACCTGGACGATGTGGAGGCCAGCGTACGGCGCTTCCTGCACGATTTGGACCTCGACTACGTCATCACCAGCGGAGGCCTCGGGCCGACCCACGACGACCGGACCATGGAAGGCATCGCGGCGGCCATCGGCAAGCCCCTGACATTGACGCCTGAGAACAAGACGTGGATGCAGAAGCACGTGCGCCGGGGCCACGAATACGGCTACTTCGCCTCCACCGAACCCAACGAAGGCCACCTCAAGATGGCGCTCTTGCCCGAGGGTGCAGAGTCCATGCCCAACCACATGGGCACCTGCCTAGGCGCCATCGTCACCATCGGGGATACGCTCTTGTTCACGTTGCCGGGGGTGCCCCGGGAATTCGAGCGGATGTTCGACGAGAGCATCGCGCCGCGCTTGGAGAGTGCCACGCCATTGCACGTAGAGGAACTGCGACTCTACACCGAAGAGTCCCGACTGTACCGGGTCTTGGAAGCGGCGGAAGCGGCACACCCGGGAGTGAGCCTGGGCTCGTACCCGCAACGGGGCCACATCTTGCTACGGGCCACGGGCCCTGAGGCTGATGCCAAGGCGCTGATCGCCGCACTGCGGTCGCAAGCCGCCGAATACGTCGAGCCTCGGCCGCGGCCTTAGCTCTGGGGGCCGCCGGCCTCTTCTTGGCCCTGGTTGAGGAAGGTGTCGTACTCGGGAGTCGACTCTTCGCTCTGGCCAACGGCGGACTGCACTTGTGCGTACAAGTCGTCGAAGCCCACGTTGTCCTGGCTGCTGACCGGGATCAAGTGGTGCTCTGCGCCGAGGGCGTCCAGGAGGCGGGTGATGTGGGCCGCAAGTTCGCGGTCCATGCCAGGTTCTTCCTTGACGACGTCGTTCTCAAGGGCCTCAGAATCCATGGACCAGTCCAGGATGATCTGGCGGCTCTCATCGTCGACCATGTCGGACTTGCTGAGGACCGGGATGAGGGGCGTCTGGAAGCGGAACATGGTGGTGGCAGCCAGCATGAGTTGGCTAGCGTAGCCACTTGCGGTGCGGGCCAGGAACGGATCGAGCAAGTAGCAGATGGTGCTCGACTCGGGCGCCAGGTTGTCCACGAGGTGACGGCCGGCTTCGCGGAACACGAAGAGTTCCACTTGGCCCGGGGTGTCGATGAGGGTGACGTCGGCGCGGTAGGAACCGATCTCCGACTTGAGGTCCTCGAGATCCAGAGCGATCATGTCAGCCGCCGCGACCTGGGCGCCGTTGGGGCCCAGTTGGTACTCTTCCATGACGTCAGTCAGGCGGAGCTTCTCGCGGATGTCGATGTCCGGTTCGTAGAGCAGGTCCTCTGCGCCGGGGTCGAGGTTGACCGTGAGCGTGGTGAGGCCGTGTTGTTTGCACCAGCGGTCGAATGCAGCGACCATGGTGGATTTGCCTGCGCCGGCGGTGCCGACGAAGTAGATGGTGGGTTCCATTAGTCTGCCCTCGCCCGCACCTGCTTCATGTGCTGGATGCGGCGTTCGATCAATGCGCTGGTGCCGATGTCGTGGCGGACGATCAGCGCGTCGCTGTCAATGTGATGGAGTGCCTTCTCGACGATGGCCTCCGCTTCTGCGATGGTGTCGGCTTCTCCCAGGATGCCGAGGGTGCGGCTGGTCAAGGTGCGCAGGCCTTCAGCGGTCTCTTCGATGCTGGCGTAGTACACCGTGGCACCGAGGGCTTCGATGGCCTCTTCGTCGATGACGACCGGCTGGCCCTTGGCGGGGTTGCCTTCCCCGTAGCCGCGGGGGACCGCGTACTTGACGACGGTGGCGTGGGGGCGGAAGCTGACCTTGCGGCGCTCCAGTTCACCAGCCACCATGGCCTGGTTGATCATGAGGTAGTTGGTCTCCAGCAAGTGCAGGACGTTCATCGCTTCGGGGTCCCCAAAGCGGGCGTTGACCTCGATGACCTTGGGGCCGTTGACGGTGAGCATGAATTGGCCGTAGATGGCGCCCACGTAGGGGCAGCCTTCGGCTTGCATGGCGTCGATGAGCGCCTGCAGGATCTCCACGGCTTCGTTGAATTCGCCGCGGGTGAGGAAGGGCAGGAGGCCGTCTCCTTGGGAGTAGCTGCCCATGCCGCCCGTGTTGGGGCCTTCGTCCCCTTCGCGCAGACGCTTGTGGTCCTGCACGGCGATCATGGGGAGGACCGTGTGGCCATCGGTGAAGGCCATGACCGTGAACTCCTCACCGACTGCCAGTTCTTCGAATTGCAGGGCACCGCCACCGGCACCGGAGTCGAAGATGCTGGCGGCGTAATCCTTAGCGCCGTCCACGTCGGTGAAGTGGTCGCCATAGACCTGCACGCCTTTGCCACCGGTCAGGCCGACGGGCTTGATGGCCCACACGGGGCCGTTTTCGTCAAGGAACGCCAAGGCGGCGTCCTTGTTGGTGAAGTGGTGGAATCCGAGGCGGCCAGGGACATCGTGCTTGTCCATCAATTCGCGCATGAAGCGCTTGTCCGTCTCGATGCGGGCCGCCGCCTTGGTGGGGCTGGCGGTGGGGATGTCGGCTGCGTTGAGGGCATCGGCGAGGCCCTTCTCTTCGGGGGCTTCGGGGCCGATGAGGGCCAGTTCGCAGGCCATTTCCTTGGCCCAAGCGACGACGCCGTCGATGTCCAGTTCGTCGTGGATGAAGACCTCGGTGGCCAAGCGGGCGAGGCCGGGGTTGCGGTGCTTCATGACGACGCAGATCTCCGCTTCTTCGCTGCGGGCGAGGGCGGTGGCCATGGCGTGTTCGCGGGCGCCGCCACCAACCAGAAGGACGCGGGTCATGCGTCGACCTCACTGAGTGCGGCCTTGGCTTCTGGGGTCTCCAGCAGCTCGCTGGCGGTGGTGAGAGGCATCAGGGCGACGTCCATGTTGGTGAAGGCTTCCTTGGCGCCGGATTCACGGTCGACGACGCTGCTGGCGATGGTGACCTTGGCGCCTGCCTCGCGCAGGACCTTGATGCATTCCACGGTGCTGCCACCTGTGGTGGTGACGTCTTCGACGACGTAGACGTGCAGGCCGGCGGGGTCGCGGCCTTCGATGCGCTTGCCGGTGCCGTGTTTGCGTTCGCCCTTGCGGACGACGAGCAGCGGCAAGTCAGCGGCGAGACTCACGGCGGTGGCGATGGGCACGGCGCCGAGTTCCATGCCGGCGACGGCATCAAAGGGACCGTGCTCGGCGGCGATGACCGCCATGGCGTCCGCGATGGGACGCAGCACCGAGGGATCCGTTGTAGCGGCTTTGACGTCCACGTAATAGTTGGAGATCTGGCCACTGGTGAGAGTGAAACGACCGAACCGGACTGCGCCGCAGCGCAGCAGGTGCTCCGAGACCGAGGTCATGGATAGGTCGTGGCCAGAGGAAGGGGGTAAAAAGGGGTTGGGTGGGGGGCGTCTAGCCATCCATGGCGCGGGCAGTGATGCTCCAGTCCGCCCCGCCTGTCGCCGGAGGCAGGATTCCGATGGAGAAATCCCCGCCGTAGCAAGCTGTGACGGTGGCGGCACCATCGGGTACGATGCCGGAAGCACCGGTGCCGAGGTCATCCCCGGCTGCATTGAACCACGTGGCCTCGTAGCTGCTCGTGTCCACCTTGTACGCCCAACCAACGACCTCGGCAGGCACGTCAGAGGCCTCGGACTCGCACGTGCCCGCGACGTGGGCATTGTACGTCACATGGCCCGTGATGACGACCGGCTCGGGGGCGCTGGCCGGCAGCGAAGCCATGATGACCAGCATTTCCAGGACCTCGTGACCGCCATCATTGACGGCCACCGTGAGGTTCCAGACGCCCGCATCGAACGTGTGGTTGAAGGACGCCATGGCACCGGTGCCGTTCAGGGTCTCGTTGCCGTTGATGGCGAACGTCCACATCAGGCCCTCAGAGTCATCGTCCACGCTGATGGTGAAGGTGACGAGCAACGGGGCGGTGCCATTGACAACGTCCGCCGTGAAGTTCACAACGGGCACGAGGTTCTCGACGGTCTCGTTGGTCTCTTCGACCGGGGTGTCGTCAACGGGGTCCGCGGTCTCATTGACGACAGGCGTGTCGTCCGTGTCCTCAGTGTCGTTGATCGGTTGGTCATCGGCGACGGGTTCGTCGCCGGCGCAACCGGCCAAGCCGATCACGAGAAGCATGAGGGTCACAGTCAGGACGCGCATGGCCCAGGAGTTCCTGCGGCGTTCCTTAAGGTTTGCCGACGGGGCGACGTCACGGTCGACGAAAGACGTGCCGACGCCCGGCTTGCGGGCTCACGATGGCGTCCGACGCGACGAGCTTATGAGACGACTAGGAAACCAGAGTCCGGTGCTGCATCCATGACTTCCCTGTTGTTGAGGGCGCCATAGTTGGCCGTGACAGCGACGTCAAACGGCGCCGACGCGCCGAGGCTTTCCAGGTGCGCCACAGGCAGGGTGAATGTGACGGTGGAGTCAGTCCAGACTGTGGTGCCGGCAGGCATGTAGGCCCCGCTGCTGTCATCCCAAGTCATCGGGTTGGAGTCGATGGCGTAACGGACGAAGCTATTGAAGAGGTGGCCGTCGACAACAATGCTGTACGTGGCGGCAGACAGCACATCCGTACTGGGCCACACGCTCTCGAGCGTCATGACGACCTTGAGGGCCTCCCCGTCGTGTTCGGGGGCGACCGTCAAAATCTCCGCAAACTGAAGCCCATCATCGGCTGCATCTTGGTGGACGAGTGCCGCAGGTTCACCCGCGACAACCCTGACCACTAGATCCTGCGAAGCGGAAAGGTCGCCGTCGGTGGCGACGAATACAACACTCCAGTTCCCAGCCTCAAACGTGTGGGTGATCTCCGTGGGCAATTCCATGCCGGCGGCGATCTCGGTACCATTGATGCTGAAGGTCCAGGTCAGGTTGTCCCCGTCGGCATCGCTGCCGTCGAGGGTGAAGGTGACGTTGAGGGGCGCGGTGCCGTTGACGGCACTGGCGACCAACGAAGCCACGGGGGCTGCGTTCTCGACGGTCTCGTTGCCATCCACGGTGACGTTGCCTTCGACGGTTTCGTTGGTCTCAGGTACGGTCTCGTTGCCGGTGTCGGGATCGGTGGAGGTGACCGGTTCCTGGCTCGGCTCCATGTAGGTCGGAGCATCCGCACAGCCCGCGAGGGCGGCGGCGAGGAGCAGGACAACGGAGAGACCCGTCAGGGAGCGCATGGAGCCAGGCTCTATGTGCGCCTATGAAAGATTTGCGGAGCCTCCGCTCGCCTAAGTGGACGTAGTCCGGGCTTTGGCACAGACCTACGCGATGGTCTGTTGGGCCGCATCCAGCAAGCGCACGACGCTGTTGAGAGCGGCGCGCAGCGTGGAGAGGTCATTGGCTTGGATGTCGGCCGTGAGGGTGGCGCCATCGACGGTCATGACGACAGCGGAACCCTCAGGGCCTTCATCGCATTCGGGCGCTAGCGCTGCGTGTACAGCGTTGGCCGCTTGCGGATCTGCTAGAACAACGCTCAGATGAGCCGTGTTCATAGCGCCTTGACGGCTTTTGCCGTCGGCGGGCGCTCCTTGTAGAACACCTTGGCGCCGCAGTACGGGCAGCGGATACCGATGTTCTGCGCGTTGAACTCGACGCGCTTCTTACAGGAGCCGCACTTGTAGTAAGCCATGCTTAGTCCTCGGACTCGACCTGGGCGTGGAAGCTGACAGTCTCGTCAACTTGTTCGCCGCGGACGAGTTTGTCGCCAATACCCTTCAGGGCCTTCTTGGCTCCGCGACCGGCGCCGGTCACGGGGACGTAGGCGCCGCCAGCGAACTGGAAGTCGCACTTGCGGCATTCCCAGATGGCAGTGTGGATGCGGACTACGGCGGTGGCGCCGCAGCGGTCGCAGATGTGCTTGGCGCGCTGGATGCGCTCCACGGTGGCGACTTGCTTGCGGGCGAGAGCACCGTAGCGGGCACCGTAGCGACCGGCGGGACCGAGCTTCTTCGTGGTTGCGACCATGTTAATCGTCTCCTTTTCCCCGAGCAGGAAGGCCCTGGCTCAGGGGTTGCAGGCCGGGCCAGGTCCGCCGTGATTTAAGCATTTGGGGGTCGCACGGAGCGCCCGGAGGCCCCTGCGTCCTCTGGCAGGGCCTGGTCTAGGCCGGCGAAACACGGGGACCCCACCAAAGCGGGTTCAGTTCTTGCGGGGCTGCGTCACCAGGAACAATTCCCGCGCCACGAAGTGGGCGAAGATGTAGGCGAGGATGGCCGCGCCGATACGGACGTAGATCTGCACCCCTTCGACGGGCATGGGGATGATGAAGATGGCCTTCAGGTCGCCGATGAGCCAGGAGCCGGTCAGGACCACGATGTAGTAGGCGAAGACCGCCCAGCTCATCACGCGGAGGTTGCGAGCGGCCTTGGCGAGGTGCCCGAAGGCCTGGCGCTGGAAGGCCGCCACTTGGCGGTCGATGAGGACGGCCAGGACCAGGGGTAGCACCATGAAGATAATGGCAAGAATGACCCCTAGGGGATGAACGTCCACGGACCGACCTGCTAAGCCTGCCTAATGAGGCTT
>JBFGSX010000054.1:0-8587 GCA_041566495.1 Thermoplasmatota archaeon | reverse complement strand
TGATCATGGCCGCCACGGCATGGGTCATCTCCGGCAGCATCATCCACGTCCTGCAGGACGCCCAGATCTTCGCCCAACCCCTTGAGTTCCTGATGATCACCCCGCCCATCTGGCTCCTGTTCGGTGCCTTTGGTGTCGGCTCCATGGTGCTTGGGGTCTACTACAGGCACATCCATGCAGTCACTGGCAGCATGGAGAAGGCCCTGCAGAAAGCCTGGTTCCACATCATGATCTTCGTCTTGCTGTACACGGCCCTTTGGGCCACCCAGTGGGAGCAGATCCTGATCTACATCTCCCCCATCGCCGTGGCCCTGAGCGCCGTGGCCGCGTTCTTCACCCTGCGCTGGATGTCCGAGCGCAACGGCGCCATCAAGCCATGGTACCCCGTGATGACCTTCAGCATCGGTTGGTCCCTCTCCGCCGTGGTGTACTACGCCTCGTACTGGAACAATCCCTGGCCCCCGAAGACCCCTGACTTCGAATTGAACTTCGCCGTCTGGCTCGTCCCTGCCCTCGCAGGAGCCGTCACGGGCGCCGTCTACCTCGTTGCCAGGCAGATCCACGCCAAGGGCAAGGAGAACGCGCTCGCGTTCATGCAGCCCATCAACCTGTTCTTGGTGTTCAGCCAGATGATGGACGCCTTCAGCACCGGCGTCGGCGTAGACCTGAGCAACTACACCGAGAAGCACGTTCTTTCGGAGAGCGTCCGCGCGGGCTTCGAATCTTTCAGTGAAGCCATCGGCTGGGAGTTCGGCGCAGCCCACCCCACGTTCCTTGGTTTCGCCCCGGTCAAACTCATCGTGAGCTTGCTCGTCATCTACGCCATTGATGTCAGTGGCAAGGAAGACACCGCCCGCATGCCGACCCTGATGAACCTCGTCAAGATGGCAGTCATCATCGTGGGCATCGGCCCCGGCGTGCGCAACACCCTGCGCATGACGATCGGAATCTAGGGCTGCAGGGCTCAAGCATCGAAGCCTGCAGCGATACCCCGCCCCTGGGCCGAAGGCCGGCGCTAGGTGTTACCGGGAGGTGTTCTCAGCGCTCGCTGGGTCGCCAATCCGCTTAGGCGGCGAAGTTCAACCAGGTACGGCCATCGAGATCGATGACGTAGTTGGAGGTCGCCGTACCGGAACCGCAGATGCAGACTTCCAGGGCGATCTCGTCGCCCGACGCTGCGCCAGCGGGAAGGTCGACGACGAGGGCATTGCCGGAAGCCGTGGCTTCGTAGGTGGTGCCGTTGATGATGAGCCTGGCACCCGCGTCCATGTCAGCATAGACGCCCCGCTGGACGGACCAGTGGATTTGGATGTGGGCTTGGGCTCCGAAGACCACGTCTCGGTCGATGGCCGGTTCCAGCACGAAACGGTGGTACGTGTTGTCGGAGGCCGGAGTGTTCGACCCACTGATGGTGCCAGTGGGGCCGATTTGGGTATCCATCCATTGGCGGTCGCCATCGGCGTGGAGGTAGAATGTGGCGGCGAAGGTGCTCTGGTCCTCTGAGGAGGCGGTCTCGTTTCCGGCCACGGTCTCGTTCATCGACGGGGACGGATCGTCGGTCGACGCATCCGGGACCGCGCCCGGCTGCGTGGCTTCCGTGGCGGTGTCCGCGGGTTCGTTGCTGGTCTCGGGGGCCTGGCAGCCCGCCAGGAGAAGTGTGATGGTCAAGATGATCGCGATGCGCATACTGGCGCGACTCCCGAGCCCCTAAAAGAAAGCGCCGGCGCGATGCTTGCATCCAGGAGGATGTATGGATTTCGCCGATGAAAATTGATGCTTAGGCTTTCCACGCCACGATGCGTGCACCGGTCTTCCCGTCGGCGACGTCTCGGCCTGCCAATTGGATCGCTACGCGGTCACCCAACTTGGCCCGGACCCGTCGTTGTTCGCCCAGTTCCTCGTCGAACCATTGGCCGAATTCTTCCAGGTCTTCCGTGTTGAATCGGGTCGGTGCTTCACGGTCACTGACAAAGAGCATGGATTCCCATTCGTCGACACTGTAGGGGCCGCCGGGTAGGTCCCGTGCCGCCGCGCGGCCCTCGATGCCGTCGTCTCGGCGCACGAAGACGCTGGCAGGGGTGATGCCCGTGATGCGGGCTGCGGCACTCTGATCCCCTTCCATGCTGGCCAATACCAGGCACGCGCTGCGAAGGCGGCGCTCTAGGTCCGAGGCGGCCCGTTCTTGGTCGCTGCAGTGGTCGCACATGCGTTGCAGATCCTCATCCGGGTGGGGCAGTGTCTCGTTGCGCAGGTGGGCTTTGAGGTTGCGGTGGACCACGAGGTCGGGGTAGCGCCTGATGGGGCTGGTGAAGTGGCAGTAGTGGGTGCTGCCGAGGCCGAAGTGGCCCTCGTTCTCAGGCGTGTAGTATGCGCGGCCCATGCAGGCCAGGAGCTTCAGGGTCGCCACTTCGGAGCGAGCGTTGCCCTGTTGGTTCAGGTAATCGACGACGTCCCGGAATGGTTTGAGCCAAGCATCCTGTTCTTCGGGGCTCATGGCGGCGAAGCCTTGGGCTTCGACCACTTCTTCTTCCGGTTCTGGTGGCAGGTCCATGCCACCCCCAAAGAGCTGCATCTTGCCGCCGCCAGCCTTGAGTTGGTCGAGGAGGCTCTGAGTGGCGCCTTCCTTGGTGCCCGTGGCGGTCTCCGGGAGGACGAGGTCGATGTCGTAGCCCATGGTGTGGAGTTGATGGCCAAAGCGTTCCGCTTTGCCTGCGTCGGGCAACGGGTGGCAGCGCAACAGGAGGGGGACGTCCTTATCGATGAGGTAGCTGGCGACCGCTTCGTTGGCGGCCACCATGAAGGCCTCGATCATGCGGGTGGCGTCGTCTCCCCGCTTCTCGGTGGCGCTGAAGCCCGTGTCCTCCAATTGGATACGCAATTCGCCGGTGTCCAGTGCCAGGCCTCGGCGGTGGCTACGCATCCGGGTGGCCAGATCGAAGAGGTCCACGAAGAACGGGTCACCAGCTTCCCGGCGCTGCAAGGCGTCTGCGTAGGCGAGGTTCTCGTTGACGCGGATCATGCTGACATGCATGCCTTTGCCTTCCACGCGTCCGTCCGCAGCGATGTCCATGTGGACACTCAGGGCGAAGCGGTCTCCGTCGTCCCGCAGGGAACACAAGTGGTCCGCGATGCGGTGGGGAAGCATGGGCAAGACCCGGCCGGGCAAGTAGACGCTCGTAGCGCGGTCTTTGGCGTGCTTGTCGAGGCGACTGCCGGGGGTGACGTAGTGGCTGACATCAGCGATGTGGACCCAGAGGCGGCGGCGACCGCTACCGAGGTCTTCCACGCCGACGGCGTCGTCGAAATCCTTGGCGTCAGGCGGGTCGATGGTGAAGCAATCGAGCCCACGCAGGTCTTCCCGGCCCGGGTCTTGGGCGATGTCCGGTTCAGGGATCTCTGCGGCGAGGGTATTGGCGGCTTCGTCGGGGATGTGCTCGAAGAACGGTTCCCGGTTGACGTGGCGGCGCATCAAGCCCTGGACCGCGTCGTCCGCAGTCCAAAGGCCGGATTCAAGGAGGAAATGGATGTAGTCGCTGCTCTTGGTGGTGGATTCGCTGCGGATCCAGTCGCCAGCCAGGAATCCCAATTGGCGGTGCAGATCCATGTGAAAGGCCCGCACGGTGCCGAGGCCTCCGATGCCGGCGATGCCCCGGTCGGGCACGCCATCGTATTCGATGAACTGTGCCATGGCGGCTTGGATCCATTGTAGGGTCACGTGGTCTTCGTCGCCCAATTCGGCTTGGTCGAGGGGCACGCGGCGGAACACCCGGCCTTCCTCTCCTTCTTCGACGATGATGAGTTTGGCTCGTAGTCTGCCCAAGGCGTCCCACGCGCGGCGCATCTCTTCTCGTTCGACGCGGCTCCAGGGGCGCCAGCGGTCACCCTTCGAAGTGGTCTCGAAGCGCCCGACGCCGGGTCGACGATTGGCTTCCAGGACCTCGCGGACCTGTTTGAGTTGCAGGGTGCTGGTCTCGCCATAGTAGGCGCCTGCCAGCTCCTCTTCGCTCCATTCAGGTCGCTCGTCATCGCAAGTGGCCTCCCAGAGCGCCTCTTCGAGGGTGGACAGGTCGTCTTCGACCTCTTCGGCAAGGCCGCCGCCGCTGTGCTGCTGCACCAGGAAACGGACCCGGGCCTGGACCTCGGCTTCGTCTTGCAGTCGGCCGTCGTAGCGTGCCTTGAAGGCGCGCTTGGTGAGGTGCTCCTGCTTGATATCCAGGGGACCCGTGTGGGTCATGATGCGGACCCAAGGCGTGCCCTTGCGGCGTTCGCGGGACAGCAGGATGCCGATGTTGTTGGGGGCGTCCACACCATGCAATCCTGCACGGAACTCGACGATGTCACCAGGGCGGGCCACGGCCTGGCGACGTCGCCGCCCCATTAAGGCCTTCAACATCCACCCGACTCGGGTCTTGTGCGAACCTGGGGCGTCCTCGTGTTGCTGCTATTGCCCGGTTGCTTGCTTCCCGAGACAGGGCCGTTTGACTTCGATGCCGCCTGGGACGCAGGATTGGATGCCGCTTTCGACGAGGGGCGCCGCGTGTCCCTGGTCAATGCCATCGGCTACGAGCGGGACCCGGACGTTGACGTGACCGACCCCCGACCGTTCGATGGGCGGACGGAGCGCTGGGATCTTCGGGTCTGCATCGAGGAACGGTTCGCGGTGATCGAAGTCACGCGGGCAGCGATCGATCTGCACTTCGAGGACGGAGACTGTGGCGGCTTGCCTGCTGCACGCATCGACAGTGACGAGGCGGCTGCAATCTTGAAGACCAATAGTGTCGCCCCCGCGGCGGATGCGACCCGCGTCTGGTGGATGCTCGTGGAACACCGCTATGGCAGCCGCTGGCAGCTCCTGGTGGAGGGCCCGTCGGGGCAAGAGTCCTACGCGGTGGACGCCCAGACGGGCACATACCAAGGCGCCAATGTTTAGCACGGCGAGCCGTTGCTGCCCCAGTGCCCCGCATCGGCCCGAGCACTGGCCTCCCGTTGAACATGGTCCGTCCGGACGTCTTGCTTTGCCTGGGTGAAGAAGAAGACGAATTCGAGTCCGCCCTGGACTCGGCTGGGATGACCCCGGCGGTGTTGCGCACCCACTACCGGGCGTTCCATGGCCGAGTCCGGGACGACATCCTTTGCCTCGACGGCGCCGTGGGTTCGGCGGTCGTGGAGAAATGCTTGTGGGAGTTGCTTGGGACAGGCATCGTGGAACGGATCATCCTGGTGGGCACGGCCGGGGGCATGCCCAACTGCACGGCAGAGGCCGGGCGGCCATACCGGATGGCACCGGCGCGCAGCGTCTACCAGAATTTCGATGCGGCTCCTAACGCATCCTGGATGCCCACGGCGGACGTGGGCTTGGACGATTTCCCCGTCATCTCCTGCGACCGCTTCTATGGCTTCTCCCCCCAGGCCGAGGGCCCATACCCGGCGGAGCCGGGGCTACTGGAGGCGTGGCATCGCCACGCCAAAGAGGATCTGATGGTCGACATGGAAGTGGGCGCGTTCTACCATTACTGCGAGACCTTCGGCCAAGCAGACCTGCAATACGCCGCCATCAAGGCGGTCGCCAATAGTGTCACCGACCTCGACGCCTTGCCCGAAGCCAGTGCAGACTCCATCGACAGTACCGTGGCCGCGGGGATCCGCGTCTTGCGGGCTTAGATCTTGGGGAGGCCCGAGCAGAGGTCACGCAGGGCAGCGGCCGGGTCTTCGGCCTTGACGACGCCAGAAGCCAACAGGACCCCGTAGGCCCCCAGGCGGATGGCTGCGGCCACGTCTTCGCCGGTCTTGACGCCCGCACCGCATAGGGGCAGCGTGTCGGGACTCAGCTCCCGGATCTTTTGGGAGGCATCCCGCACGATGGCCGGGTCGGCGCTCGTGACACTCAGGTCCCCGCCGATGAGCTCCGGGGGTTCCACGGCGATCATCGTCGGGCGCAGCGGCGCCAAGGCCTCGGTCTCGGCCATCGAGTCGGCGCAAGCCAGAGAGATCAGGCCTTGGGATTCCAGCCTGGCGATGATCGCAGCCACATCCTTGTGGTCGATCTTGTGCTCGGCGTGGTTGACGAGGCTACCCATGGCCCCGGCCGCCTTGACGGCCTCCGCAGTGGTCCAACCGGTGCCCGCGCCAGGTTCGAGGCCGTCCGTGTGTTGGGCGAAGATCTTGACGCGGTCGAAGCCGCCGACGCGGCCCAGGGCCGCGAGTTCGATCTGTGGCGGGGCAAGGCCGATGGTGGTGTCGAATTCGGTGGCCACTTGCTGGCACGCCTTGGCCAGCTTCAGCACGCCTTCGCTCCCGGTCACTTGGGGATACACTTTGGCGTTGATGATGATGCGAGGCAAGTCCATAGCAACCCGTCCAAGAGCGACCGGGTCAAGAAGGCGTCGGACGGTGAAGCTGCCTCGACCATCGCCCCTAAGAGGCATGCCAGAGTCGGCAGGACCGTGGCCAACCCGGTCTTGCTTGCTGCCCCCATCGCCATCCTCCCCGCTGCTGCGGCATTGTGGTACCTACTGAAACGCTACGAGGGGTACTTTGACGACGGCCGGGTCTTCCTGAGCCTGACCTTCGGTTTCTTTGCCGGTCTGGTCGCGATCTTCCTTGAATTGGCGTTGTTCCCGTTCCAGGATCCTACGTTCCAGGCCCAAGTGGGGGCCGGCACCGCGTTCTTGATGTTCGTCATCGGGTACGCTTTGTTCGAGACGGCGTGCAAGCTCGTCGTCTTGGGGACGTCGCGGTTCCGGGGCCGCAAGGACACCCCATACTATGGTGCTGCATTGGGCTTGGGCATGGGTTCGATGATGGCCCTTGGGTACATCGCCCTCAACCTGAACCAAGCCAAGGCGTTCGCTGCGGCCTTCAACCAGACCCTCAATGGGACCCTGGCGCCCGCGGCGCAATACGGCACCCTGCCATTCATCGCGATGGTCGCCGTGCCATTGGGCGCGGTCTTCGCCCATGGTGGTGCCGGCGCCTTCGTCGGCCGCTACATCGCCAAGGGCGAGCTTTGGAAGGGCTGGCTGGTGGGCGCGGCGCTGCAGGCCCCGGCCCTGATGTCGTTGGCGTTGTTCTGGCCCTCCATGGGCATCACATCCGAGTCCAACATCATCCCTGGCGTCATCGCCTTGGGCTACGGCCTAGCCTTGATGGCCATCGCTCGCAGCAAGGTCCTGGACATCGTGGTGCCCCAGGAGATCAAGGACAAGTTGCGCCGGGCGCAGCGCCGAGAGGCGCGAGCCGAGAAGCGGGACGAAGACGAGTGATCACGCCTCGAGATGCCGGTAGGACCCGGCCTTGGGCTCGTAGATCACGTCGCACGCCAGCATCCGGATGATCTCCTTCTCCGCTCGGTCGGCATCCAAGCCGGCACGGAGCAAGGACCGGATGGCGTCATCGTGTTCCGCAGTCTCTTGCAGGCGACTGAGCCATAGCAATACGATATCTGCCCGCTCGCTCTTGTTGATGGTCCCCCGGGCTTTGGCGGCTGCCGCATCCACGGGGTCATCGTAGCGGGGGACTGGCTTGTCCGGTTTGAGCACGAACTGGGCCGCCTCGAGGGTCGTGCCTTGCGCCACGGCTGCCCGATGGGCGGCCACCGCTGCTTGCGCTTCTCGTTGGTCGTCTCCTTGCCAGAGACGGGTGCGGCGCTTCAATTCCACCCGTCGTTGGCAGCGAGGGCAACTGGCCGTCGTGTGTCGTAGCTCGACGGCCCACGGGGCCCGGCAGGAGGAGCATGCGACGACAGCATATTGCACGACCTCGCCATGGCTGTGGCGCTTCAAGGTGTTTGGCGGAGGGGTGTGAAACCACTTCAGATGAGGCCGGAGGCGCGGCGGCGCAACGTCTCGGCGTAGCGCAGCGGCGGGACCGGGCGTTCCAGGACATCCTGCGCGAGCGCCAAGATCTCTTCGCCATTGGTGCCCTTCTCCACGTAGTCGCTGGCACCCAACTGTTCCGCCACCGGCCATAACAGATCCCGACCCAATCCGCTCAGGATCATGACGTGGCAGAGGAACTCGGTGCGGAGCTCTACCAGGACCTCAAGGCCGTCCTTGTCCGGCATCGACAGATCCAGAACCACCAGATCGGGCTCGAAATCGCTCACCTTGGCCAGCGCCGTGGCCCCATCTTGGGCCACCTCTGTTTCCCAACCTGCCTGGGCGAACAAACGCTGTTCGAGTCGAAGCGTCAAGGCATGGTCATCGACAATGAGTGCCTTCATGCCGAGGTCCGCCTACGCAGATCGCCGGCACGGATCTTCATGCCGCGATCGTGGCCCATGAGGTCGCCGATGGTGTCCCGACTGGCGCGGAGCGCCTCATCCAAAGCCACCAGGGCCGCCTCCCCATCCCCCTGCTCCAAGGCCGCTTGTGCGCGGTCGATGGCAGCATCGATGGGGCCACGCATGGCAGCTGCCCGCTCCGCCCGGTCCGCAAGGTCTGCGCAGAGGGGCGCCCCGGCGGACACCAAGTGCAAGCGACCTCGCAGCGCCAGGTACCAAAGCGCGACGGCCGCCGTCACCACGGACCAGCCCACCAGTAGCGGATCGCTCATGGCGAGGCGGGCCGCCACTGTACTGGAACTGTGC
>JBFGSX010000053.1:0-8621 GCA_041566495.1 Thermoplasmatota archaeon | reverse complement strand
GGGAGTTCACCACGCAAGAGGAACTCCGCCTCGTCGGTCGCCCCTACCTGGTGTTCAACGCCACGACGGACGAAGCATCGACCCATTGGGTTGCCCACCTCGAAGTGGTCGGCAAGGACTGCGGCGGGCGCTCGGTCTGTGACAACCACGGCTACCAAGACACCCGCCACCGCAACGGTTTCGACCAACCCAGCGACCTGGACGGCGACCGCTACCAGTTGCGCATCGAGTTCTACCCCCAGTACGACGTGATCCCCGCAGGGTCCACCGTGCGGCTCATCCTGGCCCACAACGATGGCGAGGTCCAACAAGACGCGACGTTCGCCAGGAGCATGGTCCATGCCGGCCCCGATGCGACGCTGCACTTGCCCCTGGCACCAGTGCAAGTGGCGCTACCTCACGACGAACTGCCGGAGATCTTCCCGGGTTACCTCGACGGGTCCTTCCAGCGCTAGTCCTGCTGGATGCGCCAGAAGACCAGGGCCCACAAGACGGACGGGGCGGCAGCGATGCCGGCGGCCATCTTCAGGTCGGGCATGACGATCTCCTGACCACGCAGAAGGATCGTCGTGGTGTCCGCCTCGGACGCCGCGTAGAACAATGCCACGGCCAATAGGGCCACGTGGAAGCCGGCATACAAGCGGATGGCCTTGAGGTCGTTGGCGGCTGCCAGGCCCATGTACGCCGCTGCGTTCCATAGCAGCATAGCGACGCTGGCGGTGGCGATACCAAGGCTGGCAAAGCCCCGGCTCGCCCACAGGCTCAAGCCGTTCTCACTGGCGATGTACGGCAGCAAGATCATGACGGCGAGCATGGCCCAACCTGCGATGGCAAAGGACATTGCGCGGTCGACCCATTGGCTGCGCGCCGCATCCACGGGGTTACGGCGGAGCTCAAGCAGTCCGGGCAAGGTGGGGACCAATGCCAGTGCCGTTCCGACCACGAGCGAGACGCTGGTGGCGTACGCCAGCACGCCGGCGAGCAACCACACCACGTTGGCTGCGGCTAACCAGCGGATCGGCATCTTGGGGGAGGGCAGGGCAGGCTCCACAAGGGACGACCCTCGCTGGGGTTCTTAGGCGCGGCGCTCGGCCACGGAGCCGCCTATGGGCCCGTGTAGCGCAGGACGTACAAGCCCGACGAGGAGTCCACGGCGTACAATAGCCCCTCTTCTTCGAAGACGCCCCAGAACTGGGGTTGCAGTGCGGGAGAGTCCGTGCGGGGCTCCACGTCCATGGTGAAACCGACGCCCCGGGGTGCGCACAGGTCGCTGGCATCCAGGATCCAGATGCCTGCATGGTTGTGGGCCAAGGCGACGCGGTCGCCGAAAGTGTCGAAGTTGTGGGGGCTGAAATCGAACGCTGTGGTCTCCAAGTGCACGGGGAGCGTCCAATATGCGGTGCTGCAGGCCTTGTCGGGGCGGGCCGGGTCGCTGGTGTCGATGAACGTGATGTAGCCGCTCTCCTCGGCGCTGACGATCTCGGGTTCGGCCACCGTGATGTGGCGGCCGTCGATGAGTTGGCCAAAGGGCGCCGCGAGGTGGATATTGTTGCGGCTGCTGGGGCTGAACTCATTGAACGCGCCCATCTCTTGCAGCATCGGCGCATCCTCTGGCCCTAGCGCCGGGTCGGCCGCGGGTAGGTCGGTGATGTCGACGATGCGGACCCCCTTGTCCCAGTAAGCGACGTACATGAGGGTCGAACCCCGCATGGGGTGGACTTGGATGAAGACGTCATGGGGGAAGAACAACTTCCCCGTCTGGGGTGGGTCGTTGATCTGGAACTGCGCCACCGGGGAGATGGCCACTTGCAGGTCCCCAGAGGATCGGTCCCGGGTCAACTCGTAGATCATCACTCGCTGCGTAAAGGGCAGGACCCCTTCGTAGACCGTGGCCAGGGGTGCGCCGGCGGCCCCGAGGGTGCTGCTGGGGACGGTGTTGCTGGCGAAGTCGTAGGTCTGCACGAACAACAGTTCACGGTCCCCGTTGTTGTGGTACTCGATGGTGTGGGGACCATTGTAGGGGATCGGCAGGAACGCCACGAGGCTGGTCTCCCCGGGCACGCGGACATCCACCACGTGGACGCCTCGGGGGATCTCTTGGCCATCGTTGTGGGCCTGGTAGTTGCCCACCAGCTCCTCGATGCTGTTGCGTTGGGTGGCGAAGAACACCAGTTCCCCGTCGTCGCTGGTCTCGATGTCGAAGCCATTGGGGGCTTGGTATTCGCCCACGGCGCGAGGATTGGCGGGGTCTTGGATGTCGATGATGACGAAGCCGCCGGTCTGATCAGCGACGCCTCCTTGGGCACTGGGGGTCTGGCTGACACGGGCGACGTAGGCGTAGCGTCCATGCAATGCCAGCTCGGTGTACAAGGTGCCTGCCGGGATCTTGTTGGGGTCGCCGCTTGGGTCGACGCCGTTGCTGTACCCGACCCGTTCGATGTTGTGGCTTCCCGCGTGCAGACTCGCGTCACGGTGCAATGCGGTGTTGCTGTCTTCGCCGTGGGTCTGGCTCAGAAATGGCGTGGCCGCCGTGGTGGTGGTCTCTGAGACCTGCGCCACGTCGTCGTCCATGGACGAATCTCGAAGACACCCGGAGGCAGCCAATAGGAGGAAGACGGCGAGGACACCCCAGCGCATGCGTGCCTACCTTGTGGCGTTGTCAAAGGGGTTGTGGTCCTGCAACCAGGATTCGCTGGGCGGGTCGTTGCAGGCCAGGTCGTTGCGTCGCAGCATCGTCGCCGTCGCCTCCAAGGGTAATCCGACGACGTTGCTCCACGGGCCGGACTCGATGTGGATGTACGGCGCCAACAAGGGGTCTTGGATGCCGTAAGCTCCGGCTTTGCCCATCCAGTGGTCTTCCCGCAGGTACTGCTCCAGGACATCTTTCGGGATGTGGTCGAAGCGGACCCGCGTGGTGACGGCGGCCGCATCGACCGCTTGTTCGTCGTATGCGAGGGCGATGCCGGTGCTGACCTCGTGGACTTCGCCGCTCAGCATCGCTAAGCGAAGACGCGCCGTTGGGCGGTCGTGGGCCTTGCCGAGCACTTCGCCCCGGAAAGAGACCACGGTGTCGGCGCCAAGGATCCAGGATTCTTGGTCATCGTGGCTGGCGGCCAAGGCCTTCTTGCGGGCGATGACCTCCAATGCGTCTTCGATGGACAAGGCGTGGGGGGCTTCTTCGGTGACATCGACGGGCCGGGCCTCGAAATCATCGACAAGGTACCGGAGTAGCACCTGGCGTCGGGGGGACTTGGACGCCAGGACGATCATTGGATGGCCTGCTCGATGGCCGCCCTGAGGCGCTGGCTGATGACGGCACCGTCCACCTTGCCGCGGAGTTCGGCCATCACGGGGCCCATGAGGGGGCCCATGGAGCCCATGCCCCGTTGCTTGATGAAGTCCAGGCGCTCACTGATGACGCGGCTGATGACGGCATCCAATTCCCCTTCGTCTGCGGCTTCAGCGCCGGCGGCCTTGATGGCGTCCTCGAGGCTCTGCTCAGGGGATGCATCCAGGGCAGCAAGGACGTCGGGTACGGCTTCCTTGGCGAACTTGCCGTCGCTCAAGGCGAGCGAGACTTCGAGCACACGGGCCTTGACGGCGTCCGGGTGCTTCCATTCGGCGGCGTACTGGAGCAAGACACGAGCGGCGAGGCCTGCTTCGACGCCGGCTTCACACCATTGCTCGAATTCGCGGTCGCTGCTGTCCTTGACCAGTTGCTCCGCGATGTCCTTGGAGACGCCGTGGGCATCCACGAGGGCGGCGATGCGTTCCTCTGGCTTGGGGGGCAGGCGACCTAGGACGTGGGTCCATTGGGCCTTGGTGATGCGGATCGGGGGGACGTCGGTCTCCGGGTACATGCGAGCGGCGCCGGGCAATGGGCGCATGAAGCGGCTGGAGTCGTCTTGTTGGGCGGCGCGGACAGCGCGGTGGGCACCGTGCAGGGCTTCCCGGGCGCAATCGGCCACGCCTTCTAGGGCGGAGCGGGCCACGTCGGCCTTCTCGACGCACAAGACGAACGCTTCGTCCTTGAGTCCAAGGGCCTTGCGGACGCCTTCGACCTCCACGTCGGTGATGCCGTAGGCAGGCAGTTCGTCGCTATGGAAGACGCCCTTGACGCCGGCGCGGACCTTGGCGTGGTCGGCGAATTCGCGACCGTAGCGAGGACCTTCCTTGGTGGCCCCTTGGATGAGGCCGGCCCATTGGGGCAAGACCAATGCCATGACCTTGGCGCCCTTGCGCAGGGCACCTGCCACGACCTTGCTCTCACAATTGGCGAACGCGTCGGTGACATCTTGGGGTTCGCCCACCATGTCCGGGTTGAAGCCCCGTTCGCGCAGGGTCTCTGCCACGTAGTAGACCCATAGTTGGCGGCGGACCTCCATGTCGATGACACGAGGCACGGCGCGTAGGTCCTGGCAGCCCTTGATCTCGACGCGGTCGCCCACGCCGATGCTGACGTTCAGGTCCTGGCGGATGCTGCCCAGGCCACGCTTGACGCGGCCCGTTGCGCGCAGCAAGCCACCGAGGCGAGCCGCCGTGGCTTGGGCGTGCTTGGGATCCTTGATGTCGGGGGCCGTGGCGACCTCGATGAGGGGGATGCCGAGGCGGTCCAACGTGTACGTGACGGCGTTGCCCGCTTCGTCGAGTTTGCGGGCCGAGTCTTCTTCGACCGCGATGGTCCAGATGCCCACGTCGCCCCCTTCACCATCGACGGAGCCGCCGGTGGCGATGAGGCTGGTGCGTTGGAAGCCACTGGTGTTGCTGCCGTCGATGACGGTCTTGCGCATGACGTGCACTTCATCCGCGGGGCGGGCGCCGAGCAAGCCCGCGTACGTGAGGGCCACGTCCAAGGCGTCCGTGTCCATGGGGTGCGGGGGCTCTTCGTCCAGTTCGACGAGGCTGGTGACGCCATCGATGGCGAGGTAGCGGAAGCTGCGGCGGCGCTTGGATTCAGCCAGCACCGCGGGATCGGTCTCGCCCAGTTCCGATTGGGTCGCCTTGAGGCGGCGGTCGTATTGGGCAAGGCTCCGTTGGGCGACGGCGTCGGGGTCGACGACCTCGCTCGGGCAGGGACTGAACAATTTGTTGGTGTCCAGTTGCTGGTGGATCTCCAGGCCACACATGAAGCCCAGTGCCACGTAATCCAGGTCACCTTCGGTGGCGAGGCGGCGGGCCTCTTCGGCACTGATCATGCCTTGCCCTCCGGGAGTTGGTTGTGCCCGAAAGCCAAAGGATCGGTCGCTTCGCCCATCTCGCCAGCCAAGGGCGTGACGAACAAGCGGCGCACTTCGTCCGGGTCCTGGGTGTGCCCAAGGATCCACATCATCTTGATGTAGGCCACTTCTGGGATCATGTCCTGGGCTGGGATGACGCCCATCTTCAACAGGTCGCGGCCCGTGGAGTAGACGTTCATGTTGGTGCGGCCGTGGATGCATTGGCTGGCCATCACGACATGGGCGCCGCGGGCGATGACCTTCTCCACGCCGGGCAGGCAGCGCTGGGCGATGTGGCCCAAGCCGGTGCCCACGATGACGGTGGCCTTGCGGACCACGTCCTCGATGTGTTCCGGCCACAGGCCGGGGTAACTGGTGATCATGCTGACCTCTTCGTCCCAGGTGGCGTCCACCTTGGCGGGGCCTTCACTCAGGGGCTTGCCGCCGTGCAAGACGATGTTCTCCCCTTCGACGTAGCCAAGGGGTCGGACATTGACGGATTGGAAGGCGTCCCGGCGACTGGTGTGGTTCTTGCGGACACGGTTGCCCCGGTGGATGGCGACGCGGTCATCGTCGCTGGTCTCGTGCATGCAGACGACGACCTCGCCAAGATCGGCGTGGGCCGCGATGCGGGCGGCGGCCAACAAGTTGAGGCTGCCGTCGCTGCTGGGGCGGTCACTGCTGCGCTGGCTGCCGACCAAGACGACGGGGCCAGGGAGGTCCTTCATGCAGAAGGTCAAGGCGGCGCTGGTGTAGGCCATGGTGTCCGTGCCGTGGCCGATGACGACGCCACGGGCGCCGTTGTTGAGGTGCCATGCGGCGCGCTCGGCGATCTGCGACCAGTGCTCGGGTTGCATGTCCTCGGAGAACATCTTGAAGATGACCTCGGCGCGGACGTTGCAGAAATCAAAGAGTTCCGGAGCCGCAGCTGCCAGTTCTTCGGGCGTGGTGGCGGGGTGGACGCCGCCCGTGCGGTAGTCCACGAAACTGGCGATGGTGCCCCCGGTGCCAAGGATGGCGATGGTGGGCTTGTCCGGGTCTTCGGCGGGCATGTCGAATTTCACTTCGCGGGGCTTGGCGGCCTCCACGAGTTCGGCTTCCTCGATGCTTGCCTCGATGCCGACATTGTATCCGTTATCCAACTTGAGGGTCAAGATGGCGGCATCGCTGAAGGCATGCCGTGGCATGAGGATGCCTTCGAACGTCTGGCCATCCTTCTCGATGCGGATTCGGTCTCCCGGAGCACTCACAATGGCGCCGAAGCGACCCCCACTTAAGAGGTTCAGGCGCCCCGGCGACCATGGCCGCGAAGCAGACCCCGGGAGGGTGGCCTCTGCGGACCCTTCCAGGGGTTCACCAAGGCCGTGATGCCCTTTCCCGTCGAGCCAACCATGTGCGAGGAGCGGCCACCGTACGGGTCCATGTGCCCATGCCCCAGGCCGAGGTCTACGAGGCGCTGTCTGATCCCTTGCGACGACCGGATTGGATCAGGGATCTGAAACGGGTCATGCCGGGGGTCCGAGGCGTCGATCACTGGGTCATGCACGGGCCCGTGGGTGCCATGATGTGGGACGTGGAGCAGACCATCCACCGCGCGCCCCACTCCTTGGCTTGGTGCATGAGCGCAGACGAAGGCTCCGGCTTCATGCGCTTCGACCTGGCCCAGTTCGGGGGTCGGACCCGCATCACGGCGAGCCGCCAGTTCTGGTTCCGTCCGTGGGCCAAGCCGTTCCAGCAATGGTGGGGAGACCCTGGGCTGCGCTTGCAGGGAGACGTATCGCACCTCGTGGAGATGCTGCGCTCGGGGCCCGGTCCGCAAGTGAACGCGGTGGGTTTCCGTCCTACGGCAGCAAGGACTTCACGAGATCCTTGAGGCGGCCCTCGAGGATGTCGCTGCGTTCCAAGACGTAATCGTAGGCCACTTGCACCGTCTTGCCGGTGGCGTAGAGGACCGCTTTCTCGCTGTCCCGGATCTCGTAGTCGAAGTCCCAGGACTTGCCACCGATGCGGCTGGTCCACATGCGGACCTCCAACTTGGCGCCCATCTTGATGGGGGCCTTGTAGTCGAGAGCGGCGTGGGCCAAGATGAATGGGAAGTCCTTCTCACTCTCACTACCCGCCACCTGGGTGAAGAACAGCATGCGAGCGTGTTCCAGGAACGTCAGGTAGATGGCGTTGTTCACGTGCCCCAGGCCATCCACATCGTTGAAGCGGACCTCGACGGGGACCGAAAAGACGCTCATGCCATGACCTCCGCGCGCAGGCGGGTCGCCAAGGCTTGGATGTCCTCGGATGCGATGTCGGGGCGGGACGTGAACAATGCGTGGATGGGGCCGGCTGCGTCAGCAGTCGTCCGGGGAACAATGTGGATATGCACGTGGGGGACCTCTTGTCCGGCCGCGGGGCCGTTGTTGATGGCGACCGTCGTGTCCTCGACGCCAAGGGTCGCTTTGAGGGCCTTGATGACGTGTTGGGTCGTGGTCATGAGCGCCTGCAGGTCAGCGGGTCCCAGGTCCTCGATGCGCTGGGCATGGGCCTTCGGGATGACCAGGGCGTGCCCTTCGCGCAGGGGTTGGATATCCATGAACGCGAGGGTGTGCTCGTCCTCGTGCACACTGGCGCTCGGGATATCGCCGGTCGCAATGGCACAGAAGAGGCAGTCGCCCATGATTCCCGCATGGCGTGTCGGGTTTAGGGTTGTGGTCCTTCACCCCATCTTGTGGATGCGGGGCTTGAACCACGCGGCCAGCTCGGATTCCAGGCCATCGTCATCCACCATGTCCCAGACCTGGTTGCCCAGTTCCTGGGCTTCGGCCAGGGTCGCTTGCAGGTCGTAGTCGCGGTGACTGAGGGTGTCTGCCACGTAGTCCCAAGCGGTGCGGAAGTTGGCTTCGGCAAAGGGCCGGGTGCGGGCGACGGCGGCCACAATGAATGCGGCCTGCTCATGGATGGCTCCCTGAGGGAAGCCGGTGTGGACGGAAGCCAGGGCACTGCGGGCGCCCTCGTAGTCTTCCTCGTCCGGCGCATGGAAGCGGTTCAGGAGGACGAGGCGGTCTACGAACTGGCGCGTTGGTTCCAAGCGGGAAATACTCATGGGAAGACCTTGGCCACGTACGGGCCGAGGTCCATGTATCCATGCCTGCGGTAATATTCTTTCACTCCGGGTCCCGCGAGGACCGCGACCTTCTGGACCCCCCATTCCTGGGCGACCTCTTCCGCCGCGGCCAGCAATCGGGCCCCGAAACCGCGGTGCTGCCAGGCATCGGGGTCATGTTCGCCGAGGCCTTGGGCGGCTCCGTAGACCTTGAGTTCACGGATGACGGCCGAGCCCTCCAATTCGGCGCGGTGCGGGTTGCCGACCAAGCGGATCCGGATGAAGCCGGCAAGCGCGTCGGCGTCCGGGTC
>JBFGSX010000052.1:0-8707 GCA_041566495.1 Thermoplasmatota archaeon | reverse complement strand
CAAGTCCACGCTGAACTAAGCGCAGCGAAGGACAGCGTGAGCGAGCGGGTCCGCAAGGACCAGCAAGTCCACGCTGAACTAAGCGCAGCGGAGGACAGCGTGAGCGAGCGGGTCCGCAAGGACCTGTGCGTCTGCGCTGAACTGAGCCAAAACGTCGTGGTTCCGGCTACGCACCTTTTCCCCTCTTTCTTCCCATCTTTATTTTGAAGGCGGACACGGTATCACCCCTGTGCCCACCTACGTCGTCGCGGTCGACTTCTCGGAGTGCAGCCGCCATGCCTTGGACGTCGCCATCGATCACGCCCAGCGAGACGGTGCCTCGTTGCTCATGGTGCACGCCTTCAATGCCGGCTTCCGGTTGGCCATGGTGTACCAGGACGGCGCCATCGACCCCTTGCTGCAATTGGAGCAGGAGATGAAACTGGACGAGGCCATCGAGCTCACCACGAAGTGGGCCCAGCCTGCCCGAGACAGCGGCGTCGAAGTGGACGTCGTGGCCCGGGAAGAGGACGCGGCAAGGCTCGTCCTATCCGTCGCCAAGGAGCGAAAAGCGGACCTGATCGTCGTCGGCCGCGAGGGCCACAGGGCCATTCATGACTTCTTCATCGGCTCCACGGCGGACGCCATTGTGAAGAAAGCCACTTGTCCGGTGCTGGTGGTTCCCAGTCCGCCCGTGGCGAAGGCGACTTAAACAGCCGAGGACGTCTCAGTTCATGGCCCTCCTTGGAACCCTCGTCGTCATCGGCATCATCGCGGTCATCGTCATCGCGGTGCTGTGGATCATCGGCATCTACAACCGCATCGTGCGGGCGGAGAATCGCATCGACAATGCCTGGGCGCAGATCGATGTCCAGCTGCAACGCCGCGGCGAATTGATCCCCAACCTCATGGAGACCGTCAAGGGCTACATGAAGCACGAGCGCGAGACGCTCGAGTCGGTCACCAAGGCCCGCACGGCCATGATGACCGCCAACACCCCCGCTGGCAAGATGGCCGGCGAAGGCATGCTGGAGCAGGCCCTTGGCAAGCTCTTCGCGGTCGCTGAGGCCTACCCTGACCTGAAGGCCAACACCAACTTCCTGCAATTGCAGGACGAGTTGAGCCACACCGAGAACAAGATCGCGTTCTCCCGCCAGCACTACAACGACTCCGTCTTGGACTACAACAACCTCATCGAGGTGTTCCCGAACAGCATCATCGCTGGCGCGGCCAACCGTAAGGAGAAGGAGATGTTGGAAGTCCCCGTTGAGACCAAGGCGCTGCCTAAGGTCCAGTTCTGATGGACGAACGCTGGAACTTCCACGACCAGATCCAGCACAACAAACGCGCCACGGTGCGTCTGTTCATCATCGTCTTCCTTCTCCTATGGGGGATGGTGTTCTCGATCGGGTTCATTCTCGGATACCCGCCCTACGTGACGGGCGTCGTCGCCCTCATCTTCGGCGTCATCTACCTCTCCACGGCGAGCGCGTTCAGCGTGGATGCCATCCTGAAATCGGCGCGGGCCCGCCCCGCGAACCCGAAGATCCGAGAGGAGAAACTGTTGATCTTCAAGGTCGAAGAACTTGCCTTGGCCGCCGGGATCCCGGTGCCCAAGGTGTACGTCTCTGAATCCAAGGACATCAATGCGTTCGCCACGGGCAAAGACCCTGAACACGGCGTCATCGCCGTGACGCAAGGGGCGCTCCATTGGTTGGATCAAGAGGAGATGGAGGGGGTCTTGGCCCACGAGTTGAGCCACATCAAGAACTACGACATCCGTGTCTCGATGTACGCCATCGCATTGATCGGCATCATCGCCATGCTAGGCGAGATCATCTTCTGGCACTTTATCTTCGGACGCGGCGGCGGAGGTCGTCGCGACATGGATCCTCGCTTGATGCTGATCCTGTTCGGCGTGGCCCTGGTGACGATCATCTTCGCGCCATTGCTGAGCCGGATGGCCTACATGGCCATCAGCCGCAAGCGGGAGTACCTGGCGGATGCTACCGGCGCCAAGTTGACCCGTAATCCTGAGGGACTGGCACGGGCCCTGGAGAAGATCGGCAGTGTGGAGCCCACGGAGAAACACCGCGGCGACAAGACCGTCGCCGGATTGTACTTGTCCAATCCCCTGAAGCGGGTCCGCAAGGAGTCCATCTGGGCGACGCACCCACCGATCCAGGAACGGGTCGCACGCCTACGTCGGATGTGACACGCCGGCATCGTGCTGAAGGGTGACGGCCAGGGGGATCTCAACAGTGAAAGTGGCCCCTTCGCCCGGCCTTCCTTCGGCACTGATGTTTCCGCCATGGGCGTCCGCTATGCGCTTGCACAAGGCCAATCCGAGGCCGTGTCCTTTCCCTTTGCTCCCCATTTCGAACGGCAAGAACAGGCGAGCGGCTTCTTCGGGTGTAAAGCCGAGGCCGTTGTCTTCCACCATGAGTGCCACACCCCCGGGGTCGGCTTGTCCTCGGACCTCCACGACGAGGGGCGTCCCTTCGCGACGGTAACGGATGCTGTTAGAGACCAGGTTCAGCATGAGTTGGCGCATCTGGATGAAGTCTCCATGCACCGTCGGTAGGGCGCCGAGCTTCAATCGACCTCCCACGGCCATCAGGGGCGCCTCGACGAGGTCCGCGACCTCTGCCATGACCGCATCCATGCTGATGTTCTCCTTGCGCAGGGCATGTTCTCCGCTGCGTGCATAGTCGAGCATCTCCAGGACGAAGACCCCTGATTCGTTGGCGATGCGGTCGATGTCCTGTAGCGCGGCCTCAGCCATTGGCCCATCGTCCCGCTCGAGTGCGATGCGGGCGATCCGGGCCTTGAGCCGAAGGGCCGTCAGGGGCGTCTGCAGGTCGTGGGTGACGACCTGGGCAAAATGCTCCAATTCTTCATTGAGGCGGGTGGCCCGGACATGGGCGACCTCCGCGCGATCCCGGGCTTCGAGGATCTGGCCGTATGCACGTCGACGAGCCCAACCGACGACGAAGGCAAGGATGATGGCCACTTGCATGAGGAAACTGGGCTGCCCCGTGTTGGCCAGATCAAATTGGCTGATGACGAAGATCCAAGTGAGCGCCACGGTGGCGAGGGCTGCCACGAGCCAACGCATGGAGAAGAACACGATGCCCGTCCCTAGGGCGACGAAGGCCAGTGACGGCACCAACTCGGCGGCGCCTTGGACCGCCAGGGCCGTGCCAGCGGTGAGCGAAAGCAGCAAGACCGTGGCGAAGCCCCATGGGTTGGCCAAGCGGTCTGGGGGTGCCTTGTAGTACGCCCAACTCGCCGTGTAGAGCATGAACGCGCTGACGATGAGGTCGGACCAGACAGGCCATGCCGCGTATGGGCCGGAGTAGCGGGCTCGGTCGCTCCAGGCGGTCCACAGCAACAGCACGCCAAGTGCCAGATTCAGTGGGCGCAGTGTGTCGATGACCAGATGGTCCATCGAGGCACGGATCCGCGCGGCATCTTCCACAACAATGGGTCGCCGGCGGGGGACATGACGACCTCGCCCAGGGGGCATGCCCCCCAGCGGAGGAATGGCATTGGCGACCGGTGGCCTTACCGGCGAACGGCCATACGGCCACGGTCAAGTTTTGGGAGCGCGTCAGCGCGGAGTGAAATCCAGTGACGCGGAGTTGATGCAGTACCGCAGACCGGTCTTGTCACGGGGCCCGTCGTCGAAGACGTGGCCGAGGTGGGCGTCACATTGGCCACAACGCACCTCGGTGCGGACCATGCCGTGGCTGTCGTCGCGGATCTGTTTGATGTCTGCGCCCGGCGCCGGCTCCCAGTAGGATGGCCAGCCACAGCCAGCGTCGTATTTGGCGTCGGACAAGAACAATGGGGCATCGCAGACGACGCAGTGGTAGACGCCGGTCTCGCTGTGCTTGTAGTACTTGCCAGTGAAGGCGTGCTCCGTGCCCCGGTTCTGGGTGACCTCGTATTGGATCGGTGTCAGGCGTTCCTTCAGGTCGTCCATGCATGGGCGTTGCATCTGCTGCCTCAAATCTGTTGCGACGGGGGCCCCTGCATGACCTGGAACCGTGGCAAGATGCAAGCAACCCATCAAAATCGGGCCCGATTGAAGATTTCCCGTGCAAACCGTTATGGCCAACCCCACAGGTATCTCAGCGTGGTGCCCCGTCGTGAGGCCAATCAAGAAAAGGCGAAGCGTCCCCAGCGTGCTCGCCCGGAAGGCACCATGCTGGCCCCCCAGCCAAATGGAGCCCCCCCACGCCGGGACGTCGTCGTCACGGACGAGGCGAGACGACCCCACGAACTGGCCCAGCGGCTGGATGTGGCGCGAGCAGCCGGACTCAGACCCGTGGTGGTCCTGTTTGCTGATCCTTCGGCGTCACTAGACCCATTGGATCGCCGAGATACCCTGTTCATCGACCTGACGGGCACCTCTCCGCCGGCGGCGAGCAATGTCCGCCGCATCTCGAGCCGGGTCTTCTTGGAGATGGTCTTGGTGCATGTTCGTCGCGCGATGGACGACGGAGCCAAGCATCTGTTGATCGATGACATGGCGACCATGGAGTTCTATTGCGGCACGGGCGCCACGCAGGGCTTCATGCATTCGTTGGCGACCACCCTCCGCCTCGCGGGAGCAGGGTGGGATCTGTTCATCACCGACGATGACCGGGCAGCGCCTTTGCGGAGCGCACTCTCATCCTGGCTTGATTAGGTCACGACTTGCCGGCGACGACGTGATCCGGAGCGTGCCCTTCAAACAGGACCGCCTGGCGTTCCTGGAAGATGACTCGAGGCTCGCCCACCGCCTTGGCCTTGGTGCCTCCGATGCTGGCGATGGCCGGCAGGAAGGTCAGGCTGGCGACGAACGCGCATGTGATCACGATGGCGGCCGTGTAGCCGAACTGCTGCAGCGGTAGCAATGAACTGAAGCCCAGGACACTGAAGGCGAAGACCGTGGTGAGGCTGGCAGCCAGCACCGGGCGGCCTACGCTGGCCACTGCTTTGCGGGCGGCGGCTTGGCGGCCTTCATGGCGGTGGCTGCGGAAGTGACTGACGATGTGGAGGGCGTAATCGACTCCGATTCCCAGTGTCATGGCAGTGATGATGCCGGTGATGGGGTTCAGGGGGATGCCGAGCAGGCTCTGTAGGCCCAGTTGCCAGATCACCGTGACGATCAATGGAGCGAAGGCAAGAAGTGCTGTCGGTAAGTGGCGGAAGACCACGACCAGGAGGGTCAAGACCAGTGCTAGGGCGATGCCGGTGCTGAGAAACAGGCTGTCGAGGACCGTCTCTTGGCTTTCTTGTTGGATGAGCACTTGGCCCGTGAGACGTGCCTCAGGCGCGCTGGCGGCGATGCTGCGGATGGCGTCGAGGGTCGCGTCGTCACCGTCGGGGTACCCGACGACGATGCGCCACCAGTCAGCCGTGGCGACCCCCTCAGTGGCAGGCTGTACCAATGGGCCGTTGGGATCGCCCGCTTGGTGAAGTCGTTGGGTGGGTCCGTCGACGAAGCCGATGCTGGAGATGGTGTTCAGTTCGGCCTCGATGCCCTTGAGAAGTGCCCGGTCGCCGCTGGGAAGCAAGATCTGGGCGGTTGTCTGGCCACCGAAGCGTTGCTCGATCTGCTGCAATGCGGCGATGGCAGGAATGGATTCATCCAGCTCGAATGCCAACTCGGCTTCCACGTCCAGTTGCGTGGCGGCGGCGCCGAGGCCGACGGTCACGATGGCGACGGCGGCCAAGACGATGACCCGACGCTTGACGACGACGTTGGACCATTTGTCCAGCAGGCCTCCCAGGGGAAGCGGGCGAGCCTTGCCCGTATGGCGGCGCCCGATACGGTAGAATGCCGGGAGTGCGACGAAGCCAAGGATGAACGCGTAGATGGCGCCGCTGCCGATGAGTAGGCCCCAGACGCGGATCTGGGGGATGTTGCTGGCCAAGAACGAGCCGAAGCCGATGAGGGTCGTGAGGGCTGTGAAGAAGACCGGCAAGCCCACGGCCCGTCCAGCCCCTTCGAAACGACGAGGGATGTCCCATGCGACGGGTTGTTCTCGGTACGCGTAGATGATGTGGAGCATGTAGTCCACGCCGAGACCTAGCAGCAGGGGCATGGTGATGAAGCTGGGCGGGGCGAGTGGCAAGCCGACCCAGGCCACGGTGCCGTACGCCATGACGATGGCCAAGAGGGACGCTGCCAATGGCGCTGCGACGTCCTTGACGCGGCGGAACAGCAACGCCAGGACGAGGATGAGCGTGGCGACGGAGAGGGGCATGAGGAATCCGACATCGGCGTCTCCACTGGCCCGTTCGGCTTCTTCGAGGTGGAGGGTGCCGGTGACGAGCAATTCCCCGGGGGCGTTGCTTTGCTGGGCGACGCTGTCGAGCATGGCGGTGGTGGCTGCGATGTCTGGGTCCCGTTCGGTGGAGATCCGGACCAGGAGCGCGTCTTCTGTTGCCATGCTGCTGCCGACGGCGGTCCCCATGAGCTGTTTGGCGGCGGCTCGCAAGTCCCCATCGGAGACGTCTTGGAGGTCGCCCAACCGGGCTTCCAGGACGAGGGGTAGCCCCGCGACGTCGATGACCTTCTCCTCGGCCATGAGCCGATGGGCATCACGGCTCACGGCCCGCAGGATCTCGGGGTGGGTGGGGTCGTCGACGATGTAGAGGAAGAACGAACCGTCGGATTCGCCCCAGATCTTCTCGATCTGGTCGAGGGTCTTGCCGGCTTCTAGGTTGTCGGGGACGAAGAGTTCGCTGACGCGACCGGCATCGGTCTGGGTCATGCCGGCGCCGAGGCCGGCGGTGAGAATCAGGACGAGTGCGATCGCCAGGACGGGGTGGGTCGCAGACCATTTGGCGGTGCGGGCGAACAGTGGGGCCACAGGCGGCCGACGGCACCCCCCATGTAATAGTTTGGTTGCCAAACTACTTGTGCGGGTCGTGGTGTCCAAGGTCGTGGACGCAGACCACCTGCTCTTCAGCCTCCGCGATGTCACCCACGGATTCCTTGACCGTGCACGTAGCGCCGCGGCCGCCGCAGGCCTAGGCGTCCCCCACATGTTCGCCATGCGACTCATCGCTGCGCGGGACGGCATCCGCCCGGGAGAACTCGCAGCAGCCCTACACATGACCCCGGGCAGCATGACACCCATTGTGCAAGCGCTGGCCGAACGAGGCCTTATCGAGCGCCGCAAAGACGCGCAAGATGGCCGCATCCAACACCTGCACGTCACCCCCGATGGCAAGGCCCTGCGCCGCACTGTCGAGGACCACATGCGCGGCATCCTCGACGCCGCTTTCGCCGACTGGGACGACGCCAGCATGGCACAGTTCACCAAGGGGCTGGATCGGCTTCGCCAGAGCCTGACCCCCACGCCAGCCGATGCGTGACCAGCGCCACGAGCAGACCGACGGCGCCAAAAACCAGCAGCCGCGTCCACATGCATGCGCCCAGACCTCGCCTTGCTCATCGATGGGGACCAGACCCCGACGCAGGGCTTGATCGGCCTCCTGGCCACACTTGAGAAGAAGTGGACGGTCTCTGAACGCATCGTCGTCCGCAACTACCGCTCCACCCGCGACTTGCAAGAATGGCGCGCCTTCAGTGATGAACATGGTTTCCGTTGTATCCAACGAGACCCTGTGGCCACGGGCAAGAACGCCGCCGACATCGAATTGGCCGTCATCACCGTCGACCTGCTCCGGGACGGCGCCCGCGCATTCTGCCTCGTCACCGGAGACATGGATTTCACTCCCGTTGTGCAGCGCATCAAGCGGGCCGGCGCCCAGGTCGAATGGGTGCGACCCAAGGACCTGGAGGGATACCAGAAGGCCACCCGGGGCCGGAAGGCGCCGACACCTGCAACGAAGGTGGCCCGGGCGCCCAAGGTGGCCTCCAAGCCAGTCAAGACGGCGCCCCGAACAAAGAAGGCGGCCGCAGCCCCTTCCCCGAGGGCGCCGGCCAACAAGAGCCGTGGAGCCCAGACGGACCCGGACACCAAGGGCTATGCGAAGGCGGTCCGCCGAGCCATCTCCCAATTGCGCAAGGCCGGACAACACGAGCACGGTTGGGTCAGCGTCAACCGCATCGGCAGCATCCTGGCGGAGGAGAAGATCCACAAGGAAGACTTCGGCTTCGCCAAGCGGAGGGCCCTGTACGAGGTCCTTGAAGCATGCGGGTTCCGAACCGAACAACTTGAAACCGGCGCGTACCGTGTGACGCTCGATTGACATGGCTCGCTGCGATTCGTGCAAGACAGAAGCCCCACTCACCGCTATCACAGACATGTTCGGCAACGACGGAAACGTCTGCGCCTCTTGCCGCAAGGCGATGGAAGACGACGGTTGCCTCAATTGCGGTAGCTGACGCGCCACACCTGGGGCACGTAGACCCCGAACCAGTGGCGGCGCCGCGCGATGAAGGCGAGAGTGATGATGCCGACCGGGGCCATGCAAACGCCAGAGGTCGCGGCTGGGCCAACGGGCCGTGGCTCGCGACCAGGCCCAGGTAGCTTGGAGACCGGCATCGCGCTACGCGCTCAGGACACGCCGGCTTGGAGACCGGCATCGCGCTACGCGCTCAGCCGGCATGTGCCGGCAATGCAAGCATTGCCGGCGCAGCGTGGCCGGCGCGTCGTCGCTGCGCTCCTCCTTACCCGACCACTTGTTCCCACTTCTTCAAGTGAAGAACATCGGAGAGGGTCTTGCCACGGCGGATCTCTTCACGCAACCGGTTCTCTTT
>JBFGSX010000051.1:0-8776 GCA_041566495.1 Thermoplasmatota archaeon | reverse complement strand
GTCGGCCCCACCGAACTCATCCGCAAGATGGTCATCAGCAAGCAGAGCGTCGACCTGTGCACGAACGCGTTCACGCAGTTCATCGCCGCAGACATGCTGCAAACGGGTGTCATCGACACCCACTTGCCCAAGATCATCGACCTGTACCGCGGCAAGCGAGACCTCATGCTCGGGGCCATGGACAAGCACTTCCCCAAGGAAGGCGTCACGTGGACCAAGAGCCAAGGCGGCCTGTTCACCTGGGCAGAGATGCCCGACGGCGTCAACTGCGTCGACATGCTGCAGGAGAGCGTCAAGCGCAACGTCGCTTACGTCCCCGGCAAGCCGTTCTACCCGGACGCAGACAAGGGCTTCAACACCATGCGCCTCAACTTCAGCCACCCCACGGATGACAACATCCGGGTGGGTGTCGAGCGCCTTGGGCAGACCATGTCTGAGACCATCGAAAAAAACGTAGTGCCGGCCTGATCTGACGTTAGGCCGGCGCCGACGCAGGGCATCGCCGAGCCGTCAGGCTTTGTGGAATGCCGTGACCTTCAGCAGGTCCGCGAACCGTTGCAGCACATGGTCCGCCTCGGCGGGGGTGGGTTCCATGGGACGACCGTACTTGGCCCACGCTGTGCGCATGCCGACGCGCTTGGCCCCGGCCATGTCCCGTTCGGGCCAATCCCCGACCATCATGACGCTTGGCGGCGGGGCTTGCAGGATGTCGAGGGCCTCACGGAACGGCCGCTCCGTGTCCTTCATGGTGCCGTGGTCCGTGCTGGTGAGGACGAAATCGAAGAAATCCGTCAGGCCTGCCGTGTCCAAGCGTTGGTAGGCCTTGAAGCGGGGAGCATCCGTGACGACGCCCATCTTCAAGCCGCGCCGTGCCAGTTCCAGCAGGGTCCGCTGCACGGTGGGGTACGGCTCGAGGTGCAACCGCTTGGCTTCGAGGTAGGCATTGACGGCGGCGGCGGTGATCTTGTCCACCATATGTTGGCTGAGGTTCAGCTTCTGCTGGTGGTGTTCTCGCAGGAACCCTTCGAAGACCCTGTCGCCTTCGATGTCCTGGAGGTAGCTGCCGAACAGGATGTCCCCCGCCTCTTCGCTGTCGAATGGGAAGTCAGCCCCGGCCCGGATCATGGCTCGTGCTGCGGCGTCGCTCGCCAAGCGCTTCATGCGCATGAAATCGAGGAGGGTGTTGTCCAGGTCGAACAAGACGGCCGTCAGCTGCACACTTGGCCACTCGGACAGACCCTGAAGAACCTACCCAGCGAGCAATACCTTGGGGCTGACCCCGCCGACGCTGACGACCTCCAGGTCGTCGGTGTACGCCCAATGGATGACCCCGTCCTCGTCGCTGAGCGCAGCAAGAGGTGCTTGGCCGTTCTCCTTGTTGGGGTTCAAGTTGCCCCAAAGGATGCTGGGCGTCGCGGTCCGATACAGGCCGAATCCGGTGCCGACGAGAACGCCTCGGTTGCCTGTCGATTTGACGCGCACGATGGTGGCCATGCGCACGCATCCCGCTGAGGGGTTTCAAAGGTGTGGGGAAGAAAGGGCAAGCCGATGGCTGGTTAGATGGCCGCGGGCGACGCTGCGCGGAAGAGCCCATTCGCCGTCCCCAAACCCGGTCAAGCATAGGGCACGGGCCGCTTCGGGGCAACTGCCGGCACCGTAGTCCTTTTCAAGAGGCAATTGTGCTTGAGTGTGAATCCCTGTGACTGACGACCGCCCTGGTAAGGGTTCATTGTTCAAACGCGCCAAGCGCGACCCCCTTCGTGGCCACCCTATCGAGGACCCTTTTGCCATCGGCCAGATGGTGCTCCGCGGCGAATATGCCGCCACGGACCTGCACTTGCTGAACCTGCGAGCACACCGCTTGCAGGCCATGCGCCACACCGGCATCACGACCTTGTCCCATCTGCGCCGCAAGATCAAGATCCTGCCCCACCAGGTCAAGGCAGCCATCCGCGTCCTGAACCAGATGCAGGGCCGCGCCATCCTGGCGGACGAAGTGGGTCTGGGTAAGACGATCGAGGCGGGCATCATCATGAAGGAGCTCATCTCCCGTGGTAAGGCGAAGAGCATCCTGATCCTGACCCCTGCGGCCCTGAGCCAGCAGTGGGAGGAAGAACTGTGGAACAAGTTCGGTGAGAAGTTCCTGCGTCACGACGACCAGGACTTCAAGGGCTTCAACCGCCACGACCGCGTCGTCAGCTCCATTGACACCGCCAAGTCGGCCCAGCACTATCCTGACATCATCGGCCGCGAATGGGACCTGGTCATCATCGATGAGGCCCACTACCTGAAGAACAAGAAGACCCAGCGCTACGCTTTGGCCGACGACATCGTCGCCCGCCACGGACTGATGCTGACGGCCACGCCGATCCAGAACAACCTCATCGAGTTGTACAACCTGATCAACCTGATCAAGCCGGGCCTGCTCGGTACGTTGCAGAACTTCGAAGAGGAGTACGTTGGCGACCAACAGGGCCGCGTGTTGTTGCACGCCAAGCGCTTGCAGCGCCTCTTGGAGCAGGTGTTGGTGCGCAATCGCCGCAGCGAGACCGGGCTCAAGTTCCCCGAGCGTCGCGTGGAGACCCACCGGGTCGAGGCGAGCAAGGGCGAGTATGAACTCCACAGGGCCGTCGGCCAGTTCATCCGCACCTACAAGTCGTTCTTCGAGAGCCACTTGGCCCTCATGATCTTGGAGCGTGAAGTGGCCAGCAGCGCCCCTGCGCTCAGCAAGACCCTAGAGAACATGATGGCCAAGCAACACGACCCTGAAGTGTTGCAAGCCATGGAGGACCTGAAGCATCAGGCAGACAGTGTCAAGCGCAACTCCAAGGTCAACTTGATCCTGGATATCGCGACGAAGACGAAGGACAAGATGATCGTCTTCACCCAGTTCCGTGAGACCCAGGAACTGTTGAGCCGCCGCCTCAAGCAGGAAGGCGTCTCCAATGTCAAGTACCACGGGCAGCTTTCCTCCGGGCGCCGCAAGAAGGCGCTTGAAGAGTTCCGCGACTCGGCCCAGGTCCTGGTCTGTACGGACTCTGGCAGTGAAGGTCTCAACCTTCAGTTCTGTCACATCCTTGTCAACTACGATCTGCCATGGAACCCCATGCGGGTCGAGCAGCGCATCGGTCGTGTCCACCGCATTGGCCAGGACTCCAGCAATGTTGTCATCCTGAACCTGGCGGTCGCAGACACCATCGAGGACTATGTCCTGCAGGTGTTGTACGAGAAGATCAAGCTCTTCGAGGTCGCCATCGGTGAGATGGACCTGATCCTGAGCGATGTCACCGAAGCCGGCGGCGTCGAGAAGCGTATCATGGATGCCATCCTCGAAAGCACCAGCGACGACGACGTCAAGAACTCCCTGGAGAAGGTGGAGCGCGAGGTCAAGAAATCCAAGTCGACGGCCGACGAGATCAAGCAGTTGGATGCTAGTGTGTTCCAGCAGTTCGACCTCGGCACCGCCCAAGACGACGTCAGCATCGAGGACCACACGGACCTGCAAAGGGACGTGCACGAGTTCCTGAGCAACTTCCTGGAGACCGTGGGTGGCGAAGTGGATGTCAAGGCCGGCATCCACAACGTGCGCCTGCCCCGCCACTACTGGAAGCGCATCGGCGGCGTCCATTCCTTCACCTTGGACCCAGAGGTCTTCGAGAGCAAGGACGGCGAAGTCGAGCTGCTCAGCCTGGGTACGCCCCTGGTGGCGCAAGCCATGAAGACCTTGGAACAGGACGGCGCCGTGGGCCAAGTGCGCACCGCCGAAGTGGACGAACGCGCCACGATCCTGTACTACCGTTACTTCATCGAGACGATCCGCAATGAGATGGAAGAATTCGTCTCCGTGGTCGTCACGGACGAGGGCACGATCCTCGACGTCCAAGAGGACCTCATGAGCCTCCCCGACGGCACGATGGTGCGCCAACCCCGACCCATCACGCAAGCGCAATGGGAAGACATCCTGGAGCGCGCTCGCTTCGAAGTGGGCAACATCGTCGCCCCCGTGGTACAAGAGATCCGGGAGGAAGCGATGGATGAGTTGCGCCGCACGGAGAAGCGCTTGGAAGCGTACTACGACAAGCAGAAGGAAGAGCTGCGTCAAGACGAATCCAAGCTCCGTCGCCGCCTCGGCGAGATCAACAGCCGCCTCTACTTCACGGAGGACGGCGTGCGGGAGCGCAAACTGGAGACCGAGCGGGAACGCACGGAGAAGTTGCTGCACGAAGCGGTGTTCAAGAACAACCGCAGCGAAGAGCAACTGGACTCGGAACTCGAAGAGCGCCTAGGCCGCGAGCGTGAGAAGAACGAGCCTCGGCTCGTCGTCGAACTCATCGGCGCCACGCGCCTCATCCCTCACCACGAGGCGTTGAGCGTGCCGGCGACGGATGCCGAGCCTGTCGGCGCGTCCGCCTGAGCTGATTCCGGAAGTTGTCTAGCCTTCGAAGATGGGCAGCGACAGCGAGGACGCGCCCGTGAAGGTGACGTCGTAGTTCTTCTGCAAGGGCAGGTAGAAGCCGCTGTCGTTGGCGCTCAACTTGAGCACAAGCCGACCATCAGTCGGGACCGTGGTCTTCGTCCAGGTCATCGGGATCTCGACGATCTCTTCGACCGGGGTGGTGGCGCCTGCCACGTGGGCGTACGCACCGCGACTGACCGGGCGGCTGTCGCCCCCTTCATCGACGCTGTAGAGGGTGGCGACGACCTGGAAGTCGAGGTTGTCCATGCCGTCAGCCAGCGTGAGGCTCAGTTGGGGGTTACCCAGGAACACCGTCGTGGCATCGAGGGGGCCGCTGTCGAAGAACACCGCGAAGGGGTCCTGGCGGAGACTCTCCGGGATGGCTTGGTAGGAGCCCCCGATCTGGTCACCGACGACACTGGGCTCTTGGAGTGGATTGTTGGTGAGACGCTGGGAGACCGTGAAGCGCCGGTTGGACGGGCCTTCGACCATGAAGCCCTCGTGCAAGTAGCCGACGTCGGTGCCGGTGCGAGCCAATTGGGCTTCAGAGACCGTCAATGTGGGCGCGTCCGGGTCACTGTCGATGGTCTCGAGGAACGGCCAGGCGGGGACGCCGTTGTCGACGCCGCGCAGGAAGAAGTCCATGAAGTCCATGATGTGGTCCCAGCACTCGGTGTCTTGTTCACCGTGGCCGCCGGTGAAGACGAGGCTACGGGTGAAGCCTACGGATTCTTCGAGTCCGATCTCCAGTTGGGGGAACAGGGTCTCTTGGAGGCCTTGGCATTGGAACAGGGGTTTGTCGGTCTGGGGGAGGAAGCCGCGGGCGCTGTGCGTGTCCATCTCGGCCTCGACGCCGGTCAGGTCGGAGCGTTGCACGGCGCGGGCGAGCCAGCTGCTGATCTCGGGGCTGAGTTGGCCGCCGCTCAGAGCGGTGCCGGTGGCGAACAGGGAGACACCCCACTCGCTCTTCGGGACGTTACCTGGCAGGATGGCGTCGTAGAGGTCGTACCAGCCGTAGACACTACCGACGGCGTGGATGTTGGGGTTGGTGGCCCAGGCGCGCAGGGCGGTGCCTGCGCCGAGGCTGACGCCGGCGACGCCGAAGTGGTCGTTGTCGTTGAAGGCAGGGCCGTCGATCTTCTGGCGCACGGCCTCGATGTCTTCCATCTCCCCTTGGCCCGCGATGGTGACCTGGCCTTCACTGCGGCCGAAGCCACGGTTGTCGAACGCCACGGTGATGAAGCCGCGCTCAGCGAATTCTTGCATCACGTTGACGCGGGGATCGGGCTGTTCTTGCGTGGGCATGCCCATGGGGATGTTCTCGAAGTACTCCTTGGCGTAGCCCCAGGGGTGCAGGAGGATCATCACCGGGAACTGGATCGGCGAGCCGTCTTCGCGGGAATCCCGAGTGATGGGCTCGTAGACCTTGGTGGACAATGAGGTGCCGTCTGCACTCTCGACGGTCATCTCTGTGATGACGACGCTGTCGACCTTGTAGGTGTCTGGTTGGTCGATGACGTCCGCTGGCGTCACGTCATCGGCTTGCTCTTCCGGTTCAAGGAATCCAAGGCAACCGGAAAGGGGGACCAACAGGAGAACGGCCCACCACGTACCACGCATGGGTCGAAGGTAGAATCGAGGCCCATAAGCCCTTTGCCTACAGCAGTCGGAGCAGGTCGCCGACGGCCTGGCGGACGTCCTTGCCTTCGTAGAGGATGCGGTAGATCTCCGCAGTGAGCGGCAGGTCGATGCCTTCCTGCTCGGCTTGCAAGTGCACGAACTTGGTGGCGTGGATGCCTTCCGCCACTTTGCCCCCCATCGTGGAGAGGGCTTCTTGGTAGCTTAGCCCGCGACCCACGAGTTCGCCTAGGCGGCGGTTGCGGCTGTGCTCGGATGTGCAGGTGGCGATGAGGTCGCCGAGGCCACTGAGGCCGGTGAAGGTGCGGGCCTTGGCGCCGTGGGCGGTGCCGAAGCGGACCATCTCGTCGAGGCCCAGGGTGATGACGGCGCTGGCGGAGTTGTCTCCGAAGCCGATGCCCTTCGTGACGCCCGTGGCGATGGCGGTGATGTTCTTCAGGACCCCGCCGAGCTCGACCCCGACGATATCCTTGCGCGGGTACGCCTTGAACGTCTCCGTGCTGAAGATGTCGCAGAGCAGGTCTAGGCAGTGATGGTGGCGGCTGGCGATGACCGTGGCCCCCGGCATGCCCCGGGCGATCTCTTCGGCGTGGTTGGGCCCGGACAGACTCGCCACGGCCGTCCCCTCGGGGAGTTCCTGCTCGAGGACCTCGCTCATGCGCATGAACGTGGTGGGTTCGATGCCCTTGGCGACGTTCAGGACCTTGGTGCCCTTGGCGACGAACGGCGCGAACGCCTTGACGGTCTCTCGCACCGCTTGGCTGGGGACCGCGACGACCACGACCTCCGCGCCTTGCACGGCGTCCTTGAGACTGCTCGTCACCCAGATGTTGGTGGGCATCTTGACGCCCGGGAGGTACTTGACGTTCTCACGGCGATTGGCCAATGTCTGGGCGTATTCGGGCCGGCGGCACCATTGGCGCACCTCGAGGCCGTTGCCCGCCAGCAGGATGGCCAGGCAGGAACCGAAGCCCCCGCTACCCACCACTGCGACCGGGACGTCCATCTGCCCGTCAATCACAACGCTGGCCGACCGGCTGGTTTGATAAAAACCAAGCCCAACACTTTTCGTCAGATGCCGACCTCGTCGGCGCATGAAGCAGATGCTACTCGTAGCGGTCCTGGCGACCGTGGCACTGGCCGGGTGCACCAGCACCGACGACAACCCCGAGGTCAGGTTCGAGACCAGCCTTGGTGCATTCACCGTCGAGCTCTGGCCCGACGTGGCCCCAGTCACCGTCGAGAACTTCCTGCGCTACGTGGATGAAGGCCACTACACGGACCTGACATTCCACCGCATCGCCCCTGACTTCGTCGTCCAAGGTGGCGGCTTCCTCGCCGACCACCAGACGCTCCGGGAGACCAACCCGCCCATCGTCAATGAAGCCCGGGCGGACGTCCCCAATGACAAGTGGACCCTTTCCATGGCCCGCACGAGCGCCCCTGACAGTGCCACCAGCCAGTTCTTCATCAACCTCAAGGACAACGCGGCCCTTGACAAGAGCGGCGGCAGCGCCGGCTACGCCGTCTTCGGGAAGGTCATCTCGGGCTTCGACACCGTCGAAGCCATGACCAAGGTCGAAGCTGGCCAGAGCTTTGGTGCCGGCGGCTTCTACCCCAAGCAACCCATCGTCATCCAGAAGGCCACCATCATCAAGGGCGAAGCCCCCGGCGCATTGCCCCCGCCGACCCCGGCCGACATCGAGGCCAATGTCATCACCCCAGGCACCTGGCACGTCACCATGGCCGACGATGCCATCTTCGCCTGGGCCCGCAACCACGGCGAAAGCAGCGCCGACCTGACCTGGACCCTCACCGGCCCTGCCGGCACCCCGCTTCCTGAGGGCTGGACCATCTCCTTCGATGACCCCCAGACCTCCATTGGCGGCGTCGGCGGCTCCAACGACCACGTCTCCACGATGATCCGCGTGCAAGTCCCCTCCACCGCCAGCGGCGAATTCGACTTGGAGCTGCACACCGGACTCAGCACCACCCCTGTGACGGTCAACGTCGACATGATCCATGACCGCGTCAGCAAGGAAGGGGACAGCATCGTCGCCGGTTACCGCGGCACCTGCGTCCAGGACGACAAGGAATTCGACGCGGGTGAGTTCCCGCTGACCCTCGGCGGCGGCCGGGCCATCAAGGGCTTCGACCTCGGCCTCGTGGGACTTGGGCTAGGCGAGACCGCGACGCTGGTCATCCCCCACGGCCACGCCTACGGTGCCAATGGCGGCCCCTGCGGTGGCATGGACAACGCTGACCTGCGCTTCGAAGTCGAAGTCAAGAGCTTCGAGAACTAAGCCGATCGGCTGACCTTTCCCCCTTCTTCCTTGCCGCACCCCTTGGAGGTGCCGCCGAGAGCTGCAGCACCAGTTTGCTGGCGCTGAAGGATCATGAACCCCATGACCTCGGGCTCGAAACAAGCGTGGGAGAGCAGGATGCGCCGGCAAAGGATGCGAGCGCAGCGAGCAACTTTGCCGGACTTCGAGCCGTGCTTGCACGGGTCGAAGTGAATCCTGCGAGGTGCAGGGGTCCGATCAGAGATCAGACAAGTGCAAGGAGCAGGATTCGCGGTGAGAGACGAGGAGGCGCGGAGCGCCGACGTTCTCTCAGCGAACGAGTGTCGTTCCTGCAACTTGCAGGAGCGAAGCGAGTGCAAGGAGCAGGATTCGAACCTGC
>JBFGSX010000050.1:0-8837 GCA_041566495.1 Thermoplasmatota archaeon | reverse complement strand
GGCGCCACGGATCAAGTGGTCGCCTTGGTCCTTGTTGTTGCTGATCGTCAAGTCGGTGACGAGGGTCTCTCGCTGGACGAAGAACTGGGACACGTGCACCGAGCCACCAAAGGTGTCCTCGACGCCAGGGAACAACAGGGTAGCGGAGAGCAGACCCAGAGGTGTACCGGCGGGCAGAGCGACGCGGTGAGTGGTCTTGGCACCGGTGGCCGGCAGGAACGCAGCAGGTTCGAGGCCTTCGCGGCCGTGCTCCAAGGCGCTGACCAACGGGTGCTCGGTCCAAGCACCAGGGCGGCTGTGCCAGCGGTCAGGGGAGTAGGAGCCATCGTCGGAGAAGATGGCGCCGGTGTCGCCGATGCGGTCGTGGATCAGGAGGTCATCGACGATCCATTGCGCGCCGAACGGGTTGTCGCCGGCCTTGTATTCGAGGCGGACGCGCACGTTCTCACCAGCGTAAGGGGTCAGGTCGAAGCGGTCCGTTCGGAAGCCGAACTGGGGACCGACCCAGCCGGGGCCAGAGAGCATCGGCACGAAGCCGTCGTAGCTTTGGTCGTCGGGGGTCAGGGGGCGGTACGTGGCGCCTCCGTCGGTGCTGATCTCGATGAGTGCTCCGTCCTTGTCGTCTTGGAAGTCGAAGTGGCTCCAGAAACGCAGGGTCGGGTACTGGCTGCTGGCCAGGTCCACAGGCGGCGAGGTCAGGACGTAGTTGGAATTGGCCGAGAGGGGACCGCTGCCGCCTAGGCGGAGGTAGTGGTCGCCCAGTTCGGGTACCGCGCCAGAGCCATGTTGGCTCCAGGTCCACGGGGGCAGCGCAGGGGAACTGCCGCTGCGGCGAGCACTCCACCAATCGGCGCCGCCGCGGCTGGTGTCCAGGTAACTCTCGAAGTCGTCGGCGTTCGTGCCTTGCAAGGAGCGGGGCTCGACGATGGCGAGGACCTCACGCAGGACGACACCGACGTCTTGGCCGCTGGCGTCCGAGGCGATCTGGAAGCGCACTTGGGCACGGCTGCCGACGAGGGCAGTCATGTCGTAGACGACGGTCTCGTAGCCGCCCGGTTCGTCGGCGGTGAACGTGCCCGAGGAACTGCTGGAGCCGCCCGCGATGGCTTCGAGGGGGCGCCAGCCGGATTGGGCGACGCTGCGTCCGGAGACGATGAGTTGGTCGTTGCGGCCCAGGTCCGTCAGTTGACGGACGACGAGGAACGCCTCGCCTGCGTTGCCTAGGTCGAAGCCGGTATCGTAGACCACTTCGCTGATGGTGTTGGCTGCATAGCCCCCACCGCGCTTGGGCTGGATACCGAAGCAGGTGTCCGAGCACTCGCTGGCCACAGGGGCTTGCACGCGGCTGTAGTCGACGCGGAAGGTCTCGGAAAGGACACCGTCGTTGACGTGGGCGTTGAAGGTCCGGTCACTGATGGGGTCCCGGAGGCCGACGGTGGCCTTGGCGCCCAGGTCGTGGTCGTGCTTCTCGCCACCGAAGGTCATGGCGCCGTACACCATTTCCATGTCGCCCCGCTCGTGCAGGATGAGCTTGAAGCGGCTGCCTTGGGGTTGGTTTGCGTCAGGGGCCTTGAGGTCGCGCCATTCGATGACGAATTGGCGGTCGGGGGCATGGCCGAACGTCTCAGTGCGGATCGAGGCCTTCTCGTCAAGCAATCCGGCATCCCATGCAGGTGCGATGAGGGCCGTGCCTAGTTCCCAGTCGGCGTTCCCCAAGGGGCAGCCTTGGCCGGGGTTGTCGGCGAGGAAAGCCAGACAAGGGGCGTTGGGGTCTTGGGCGCGGGTGTCCCCGAGTGCCACAAGGCCTTGGGCGTAGACCGTCAGGACATCGCTGCTGGAATCCAGGACCTTGACGGTGAAGGGCGGGTTGAGGAGTTGAGGACCACCGGCAAAGCGGCGCTCGTTGCTGGTGTCGTCAATGCTCGTGTACCTGCGGACGTTGTCTTCCACACGCTCGTAGGTATCCACATCGAACAGGCTGCCAGCTTGGAAGCCATCCATGACCCAGTGCTGGATGTCGGCTTGGGCCAGGTTGCCTTCGTGCAGGGCGTACTGGACGGACGGACCGGCGAGCAATTGGAACTCGTCGATCATGAGGCCGCCACCCTGCAACGCGTCGTTGGCTTGGAAGTCGAACTGGAAGACCACGGGTTGACCGTTGAGTGCCTTCGGGACTTCGTAGACCAACCAGCGCCATTCGCTGGTCGCCGGCAGCGTCGTGGCGCCGGGGTCACGGTACGGGGACAGGAGGGTGCGTTCGTCATCCGCGGTCTTGCGGGCGATGAAGTGGACAAGGTCGCCTTCGTCGCCGACGTCAAGACGGTAGCGGAACATGGCGTAGCTTTGCCCGTCGGGGATACGGAACTTGGGGCTCTCCGCCAAGACATCGAGGCCCGGGTCGTACTCGCCATCGAGGTTGGTGGCCAGCACGCCGCGGGCGTCGCCGGACAGTGATTCGCGACCGACCACAAAGGATTGGTCTCCGGGTAGGCGCCAGTGGTTGCTCTGGTCCTTGCTGCCGAAGCGTTCGAAGTCGTCGTAGAACAGCAGATCGTCGCCGTCGCTGAGCTGCACGAGGTCGAGGCCGACTTGGATGTCGTTGGCCAGGGGGCTCGTGGCGGTGCGCCAGCGGAGGCGGACGTCTTCTTCGCCTGCGTAGGCGGTGAGGTTGATCTCGCGGGGGAACCAGCCGCTGGTGGCCCCGCTCCAGCCGGCTTCGCCATCGAGTGTTGCGACGTGCTGGACGGGGTAACCGTCCCGGGGTTCGATGGGCGCCCAGTTCTTGCCGTCGTCGAGGCTCAGCACGACGCGGGCACCGTCACTGACGCCTGCGCGGTTGCTGAAGTCGTAGGCGTGGCGGAGCACCAGCTCAGGCGCCAGCGTCTGGGACAGGTCCAGAGGACCGAGCATGGTCAGGTCCTCGTGGTCTTCGGGGCGGGGGTTGCTGAGATACAGTTCGAGGAACTGTTGGTCTGTGAGGGGGTTGCCTTGCTGGTCGACGATGCGGGTGTCCAGTTCGATGACGCCATTGGCGCTCTCGCCGCCCTGGGCCACTTGCAGGGTCGTTCCGACGACCACACCCACGATGTTCTGGGCGGTGGCGCCGTCGATGAAGGGGACGCCGTCGAAGGCGGCACGGATGATCACGGGGCCGACGCGCTGGTCGTCTGGGACTTGGTAAGTGATGGCGTAGCGGCCAAGAGAATCGGTGGTGGTTGTCCCGACGGGATCGCTGCCCCAGGTCAGGTCGACCGGGGCACCCACGATGGGGCGGCCGGAGTCGTCGTAAAGGAAGCCAGCCAGGTCGATGGGCTTGCCACGGGCGGCTTGCGCTTCGAAGACCGTCAGTTCGGATCGCCCGCGCACTTCGACCTTGGTGACATCGACGGCCGGGGAAAGGCCGTCAGCGCCAGCAAACCGTACACGGAAGGTCGCCTCGCCGAGGCCGACACTGTGAGGGACTTCGAACTTGAAGTCGATCTCGCCGTCTTGTTGGGTGCGCACGATGTCACTGACCGGGGCGGCGCCCAGGAGTTCGGCGGTGAGGTTGCGACCGCCGAGGGGGCGGCCGGCGGGGCTCATCATGTAGCCCGTGAGGGAGGCTTCTTCGCCGCGGTAAATGGCTTGGCCATCGTCGAGCTCCACGCGGGGCTGGTGGACGATGGTGATGGGCAGGCGGTACGATTCGGTCGGCAACAGGATGAAGATGTCTTCCTGTCCGGGTAGCTCGAGGCCACCGTAGGTCGTGTAGAGCTCGAAGATGCCGTTGGTCAGCTGGCGGGCGTCGTAGATGGCGTTGAATGTTCCATCGTCTGCGGTGACCGCGGCGTCGACGAGATCGAAGACCTTTCCTGCGATGTTGGTCGCCTTGAGGTCCACTTCGACGCCAGGAACCGGGTCACCGGCGAGGGTCGTCAGGCGACCCGTGAACTGCAAAGGCATCGGCGAGCCGTCGCTGAGCAACGTGGAGCCTGGCGGGAGCCCCTCGATGGCCATGTCCAGTTGGGTGCCGAGAGCGACCGTGATCGGCAACGCGAAGCTGCTGGCTTCGTGGAATGAACCGGGCGGCGGGACATAGCTCAGGATGAGGGGGAAAGTGCCGGCTTCACCGGAGACGGGGAGCTTGATGAGCACTTCACCAGACCCTTCGGCGGTCGTGACGATGAGATCCTGGAAAACGTCCTGTGCACCGGCCCACTGCACGCGGACCTCGGCCCGTTCGAGCGGGTCCCCGGCGCCATCGTAGAGCGTGGCCCTGCCGCGGAGGAGGTCGACCTGGGGGTCGTCCTGGAAGGAGATGACCGGGTGCTCGGGGGTGCAGTGTTTGTCACCTTCGCACATGTCGAGGTCGATGGTGGTCGAACTCAGGATGTTGATGATGCACGGCACGGCCCGCGAGTGACGCAGTGCGTCACGGACAGGGGTCCCCGAGAACGGGTCGGTGTAGACCACGCAGTACCTGGGCCCTGGTGGGGTGTTGTCAGGGACCTCGAAGTCCAGGGTGAAGCGACCATCGGAACCGGTCTTGGTGGTGGCGACGGACGAGAAATCACCGGGCTCGTGCTCCTTGAACGGATCGACGAGGGTGCTGGTGAAGGCGAAGTGGACGCGGACGTTCTTGCCCGCAGGACCTAGGTTCTGGTAGAACTCGCCGGCATCCCGGTTGGCCCAGAATTCGTTGGCGCGGACGTCATCGATGAACACGCGGCCCGAGAGCGCCACGTCTTCGCCGACGCGGGCAGTGAGGGGCCAGGGGTCGTCAATGAACCGTTCGATGCCGGTGTTCAGCGCTTCCCAGTCGAGGGGGCAATCGCCGGTGCTGCAGACCGCATCCCGGACGTTGACGATGCCGAAGCCCCAGTTGCGGCTCCAGCCTTCGCGGGTACCCGCATCGTTGCGGCCATCGGGGGCCGGGTCTTCGGGTTCGTCGTCCTCGTATTGGGCGGGGTAGGAGAAGCTGTCTACGGAGCCATCCGCTTGTTGGATGAGTTCCGTCTTCACGGCCATGCCGACGAGTTGTTCGTCGCTGACCTCGACCACGAGGGCGGCGGCCCCTGCGACCAACGCGGCAGACACGCTGCTGCCGGTGACAGTGTAGTAGCCTGCAGGGTTGCTGCGGGGGGTGGTGACGCCTACGCCAGGCGCGTAGAGTTCGGGCTTGGCGAGTTGGCGCTGCGTGCCGTTGGGGCGGTCAGAGAAGCTCCAGACGACGTCGTCACTGCGGTCGGCGGTGGCCCGGTGATCGTAGGCACCGACGGTGAGCGCGCGGGGGACGTTGGCCGGAGCGCAGACGCCATTGACGCCGCGACCTTGGCCGACGCTGATGATGACCGTGACGTTGTTGTCCTGGGCCAGCGCATCGACGGCGGTCTCCAGGAGGGTCCCGGAGTTGTTGCGGCCGCAGCTGCCCACGTCAAGGAGGGGCATGAGGGCCACCCGGATCATGTTGTCCGGGTTGTCGTCGTTGTATTCCTTGACGATCTCAAGGCCGGTGATGGCGGTGGCGACGGTGGGGCCGCCCGCGTCATCAGAGGCGCCTGCGAGGGGGCCGAAGACGGCGTTCAGGGACCCGACTTGGACACCACTGCTCTGGCCGTGGGCGTAGCCTGCGGTGGAGCAGATCACTTCGGCGTCGCATGGGTAATCGATGCCGAGGTAGACATTGATGTCCGCGAGTTGGGCGCGGGGGGCCACACCTGCGTACAGGTAGGCTGGTTCGAGCATGCCCGCGCCGATGGCGCCGGTTCCGGCCATGGCGCCTGCCAAGCTGGTGGCATGGGGCATGGACGTGGGGCTCGTGATGTTGGCCAATGAGAGGCGGTTGGCGGTCGTGGGGACCGTGCCGTCGGGGATGGTGCCGTTGGGGACGAGCGGGAGGTACGGGGGAGTGGCGTTGATGTCTTGGCCACCGTAGTCGGAGAGCGCCATCTTCGCGACGGCGTAGCCCCATGCACTGGTGCGGAAGGTGACCTTGGGGTCGACGGTGTCGGGGTTGTCATCCAGATCATCGAGGGCCGGGTGGGTGTCGTCGATGCCACCGTCGATGAGAGCGATGGTGACCCCGTCGCCCAGGACACCCTCGCGGTCTGCCAGACCCCGCCAGACACCAGCATAGTCGAGGGACGCACGGGTATCGGCGGCTTGGATAGCGCCGGCGGCCAGGTCAAGCTGCGGCTCCAAGTGGTGGTCCCACTCGATGCGGTTGACGAACGGCAAGGCTGCCAGTTCGTCGATGGCGGCGCGAGAGGCGAACGCCCAGGCGCCATCCACAAGATCCCACTCCATCATGATGCGGAGGCCGTCGATCTGGCCCATGGCATTGTGGTGGGCGCTGTGGAGGTCTCGATTGAAACCAAGGATAATACTGAAGACCCCGTCCTCAGGGAAGCGATCGTCGATCTTGTCGCCGTTGAGGTCGTGCATCCAGCTGCCTGGGACGAAGCGACCTTGCACGGCTTCCTGGAGGGACTCCAGGGGTGCAGGGCCGGCTTCCCGGGCTTGGATCAGGTAGATGGCGGAGCCAGGGGCCGCCAGAAGCAGAGCTACGAGGAGGGTGAGCAAGACGTTGCGCAAGCCCTTCAGTCGTCGCTCCGACGAATCAACTTGCAGACGCCGCACCACCATCATTACACCCACAAACGCCCGACATAAAGCGATTACTGTACTTCCCTCCTGTTGGAGGTCGTCTGAACAACCCCAACAAGGTCAGAAGAGCCATCAGACCGATGATTCCGAGTCCAGGAGCCTCCGCGTCGAGCACGCCGAGGACCTCGTCGCCGAGAACTGTGGTCTCGCTGCTCTTGCCAGACACATCCGTGGCGACAATGCGCAGGTTGCGCCCAGCGAGGGTCTTCTCAGAGACGGTCAGCGTCTCGCCGGTGCCGGAGGCAAGGATCTGGTCACCGTCGTAGATGACGATCGAGGCGACACCGACGGTGTCATCGAACCGGAAGGTCACACCACCGGAGCCGGTGGCCACATCGGCCAGGACCGGTGGCTCATCGTCGTGGGCGATGGTCACGGACCGGGATTCAGCGGTGTTGCCCGCACGATCACGGGCAATGAGGACAAACTGGTAGCGCCCCTCCGGAACGTCCAGTTGGATGCTCAGGGGCAGAGGCGGCGCGAAGCGGTCAAGGACGACCACGGTACCATCGGCGGCGCGGCGCTCCAGCATCACTTCGAGGACGCCACTGTGGGCATCGGACGGAGTGCCTTGGATGTAGAGCGTGGCGCGCTCATCGCCCGTGAGCATGGTCTGGCCTGTGCGCAACGTGGGCACAGTAGGGGCCAGGCCATCCACCATGACGGTGGTGCTGCGGCGAGCGACGTTGCCTGCGCCGTCGGTCACTTCGACTTCGATGGTGTGGCGGCCCGGCTTGGTGAGTTCCACGGTGTTGCCGGTGACGTCGACGCCGTCGACCATGAGTCGGAAGCGTGCGAGGCCACTGAGTGGCTCCTCGGCGGAGACGGTGACCGTCGCGTTGCGGTACCAGCCGTTTCGCTGGGGGCCCTTTACATCGAGGGTGATGGCCGGAGCGTCGCTGTCCCAGGTCACGTCGACTTCGTTGGCGTCTCCTGCATTGCCACTGGTGTCGATGGCGACGACGCCGATGCGGAACGTTCCGGGGCCAGGGAGGCTCACGGTGGCCGTGGTCTTCTTGGTGGTGAGGACCTCGACGGGTACCGTGGTGATGCCTGCGATGGCGTCGCCTTCGGGAACGGAGAGTTGGATGCGGTACTTGGGAGCAAGATGGTCATCGGACGCCTCTCGCCACTGCACCTGGACCTGGCCATTGTCCGTGACGGTCCCTGCAACGAGGCGACTGACCTTGCCGGGGGCGACGTCATCGACCAGGGTGACGACGAGGCTGTCGGAGGGCCCGATGTCCGACTGGGTCACAAGACCGGCGCGGCTTGCATCGACGCGGAGCGGAGAGCCTTGGCTGATCCCGCTGAGATGCCGTTCGAACATCAGAGCGATCACGCCGGGCCCCGTACCATCGGCACCCGTGGTGCCCGTGGCGAGTTGGGTGCCCGCCTTGGAGATACTGACCTGCGCTCCTTCGACCGCTTGCCCGTTCTTGTATTGGATGACGGGCGTGAAGGTGCGCTGGGCGATGACGCGCCCGTTGCCACTGGCCGAGGTGCTGGCGGGATCAAGCGGGACATCGGTCGCGTTCAGGAAACCATTGACCACGTGGGCGTCAGCGGCCAGGACGCCGAGGTTGACGTCATGGGCGTCCAGGAAGCCCCCGGTGACATGGAATGCCGTGCCAAGAGGGCCATCGATGTACGCCTGGGTGAGACGCACGTGCCCGGCGTCCACGCAGACACCGCAGCCAGTGACGTTGATGATGCGGACGTCAGATAGGGCGCTGGACGAGTCAGCGCGCAAGCGGAGGCCTTCGGGGGCATCCACGTCCAGGCCGCGGACGATCATGGCGCCTTGCATCTGGATGCCGCGTCCGGCGGACTTGACGTGGACATCCGTGAGTTGGAGCAGGCTCGAGCGGCCAGGGTTGTCCAGGACGGCGCCGATCTGGTCGCCGGAGATCGTGACGTCCCGGGCGATGGTAGAGCAGTCATCCGCGGCGAAACCGATGGTCTTGCCGGCCCAAGTGCCGCCGACGGCACTGAGTCGACCGGCGAGGTCGTCGCAGCGGACCGCCGCTCCGGAGGTACCCCTGAGCGTGAGCCCATTGGCTTGGACGGTGTCTGCCCCATCGATGACAAGGGCTTCCCCACCTTCGAATTGGCTCAGTACGAGGTTGGCGCCGGCACCTTGCGTGAGGTGGACCGCCCGAGGGTTGGTCGTCGTGATCTGCGAATTGGCG
>JBFGSX010000049.1:0-8927 GCA_041566495.1 Thermoplasmatota archaeon | reverse complement strand
CGCCGGCTACGTCACTTCCTACCGCAAGGGTTGGGAAGCCGCTACCGTCGAAGCCGGTGAAGAAGTCGAGGCCACCGCGCCCGTCGAACCCACCGCTGCAGCTTAGACTCATTAACTGGTAGCCACCCATTGTTGATATGGGGGGCTGGGGTCGCCCACTTGTGCAACCCCGAGTAGCTGATGCCATCCAGGCACTGAGCGCCGGTCAGATCGTCCTTCTCTACGACGCTGACGGCCGCGAGGAAGAAACGGACATGGTGGTTCTGGGCAGCCACTGTACGCCTGACGTCCTTCGCCAGCTCCGCACTGACGCCGGGGGGCTCGTCTGTACGGCCATCGCGCCTGCGCACCACGAGCACCTAGACCTCCCTTTCCTGAGCGACCTCATCCAGGGCGCCGCTGCCAAGCACCCTAGCTTGCTCGGCCTGCTCCCAGATGACATCGCATACGATGGCAGCAAACCCGCTTTTGGGTTGACCATCAACCACCGTGAGACCTTCACCGGTATCACCGACCGCGACCGCAGCCTCACGATCACCGCCCTGGCGGACTTCCTGAAAATCGCGGCCGATCTGCCTGCCGACGAAGCCCGCGCCGAATTCGGCAAGCGCTTCCGCAGCCCAGGCCACGTCAGCCTCCTCAATGGCGCCCCTGAAGGACTGGCCCAACGGGTCGGCCACACGGAACTCAGCCTGGCCCTCGCAGGTCTCGCGGGAGACATCGGCGTCACCACCGTCTGTGAGATGCTCGACCCCGAGACCGGCACGGCCATGAGCCGGGCCCAAGCAGAAGCCTACGCCCAAGCCCATGGCCTCGTCTTTTTGACCGGCGACGAAGTGGTCCAAGCGTGGCAACAAGCGACGGTCCTGACCGTCCGGGCTCCGTGAGCGCGGCCGAAGGGGCATCCATCCGGCCCCACATCCGTGTCATGACGACCGGTGTCTTCGACATCCTGCACCCCGGACATGTCCACATGCTCGAAGAGGCGGCCAAGCTCGGAGACGAACTGGTCGTCGTCATTGCTCGGGACGAATCCGTGGCCAAGGAGAAACATCAGCCCATCACGCCCGAGGAGCACCGTCGCCACATGGTCGCTGCCCTGAAGCCCGTGGACATGGCGGTCCTTGGCCACAAAGGGGACTACTACCGCATCGTCGAAGAACTGCGCCCCGACGTCTTCGCTCTCGGCTTCGACCAGAAGTACGACGAAGCCAAGGTGCAGGCGGAATTCGACGCGCGCGGCATCCGCTGCAGGGTCACGCGGCTCCCGAAGTTCGTCGGCGACCTTGACGGCACCCGCAAGATCATCGAGAAGGTCGCCAAGCGAGCGGCTGACAATTCACTCTACCCGGAGGATGCATGAAGCTCAACCACATCATCGCCATCATCGGTGTCGGGGCCCTGCTGGGCCTGCTTGGCAGCATGAACCCGGACCAGGTCTACGCACCATTCCTGATGTTCGCCGGCATGGTCGTCTTGATCGCGGGCATCGTCATGGCCGCCTCCCACACGGAGGATGCATGAATTATCGCGTCATCGGCGGCGGTATCGCGGTTGCGCTCATCCTGTTGAAGACCGCCGTTGCCGGCGACGGCGTGGATCGCGTGTATCTTGGCTTGGCCGCCGGTGTCCTCATCCTCACCCTGTTCATCGTCATCGCTCCGATGCTAAGGCAGGAGGAACGTCTGTGAACCGCCTCGAAGAGATCGCCCTGCAATGGGCCGACCGCCAAGACGCCCCCGCCGCAGGGCATGCCCGCTACGGCATCGTGGACACCACCTTCGCCGTCGCCGTCCAAGGCCCCCGCGCCATCGACCAACTGCACAGCCACGGCGTCACCGACGAACGCATCGTCTACCGCACCGTCCCCGGCTTCAAAGACCTCGGACTCGCCGCTCGCCGCATGCTCACCGAAGACGGCTGCGACATCGTGCTGGCCTGCGGCATGGCCGGCCCCGAGGACATCGACAAACAATGCGCCCAAGACGCCAGCCTCGGCCTGCAGATGGCCCAGCAAGCGACGGGCAAACCCATCCTCGAATGCATCGTCCACATGGACGAAGCCGAAGGGGAAGCCCTCGTGGCCGTCGTCGACAACCGCGTCCGGGAACACGCCACCAACGCCTACTGGATGATGGAAGATCCAGCCGAGCTCACGCTACGTGCCGGGACCGGGCAACGGCAAGGATTCGAGGACATCGGTTCCATCGAATCATAATCAGGTGTCCAGCAAGCCTCAAATGCTTGGTCGCACGGGTGGGGTTATGCGCGTTCTGCCCGCTTTCGCCGTCCTCCTACTGATCGGCGCCTTCATGGTGCCCGGTGCCTCCGCCCAGGAAGCCCCTGAGACGACCTGGTACCTCAACAGTTTCACCGAACCGTCTGGCGCGGGCGCTTTCCTGTCCATCGACGGTCCCGGCGGCAACGACATGACGAGCACCTCGCTTGGCATCGACCCGGTTGAACTCACCTTTGCCGAGAAGGATGCTGGCTTCGCTGCGGGTTACCTCGGCGCCGCAGGAGAAGGCAAGGCCTTCGCGTACGTGAAGAGTTGGAACAGCCTGCCCGCTCCCCAGACCAAGGTCGAATTCACGATCAAGGCCGGGGACGAAGTCATCGGAACCGCCTCCGAGACACACGACGTCCTGAACGGCGCCATCGTCGAGTACGCCGTCACCTTCCCGTACGAAGCCGGCGACCTCCCCGCAGGCACGCTCATCTCGATGAGCGTCCGCATCACCAGCCTCGGCGGCGACGGTAGCCCCGCCTTCTACCCCCGTGGCGACGGTACCAACCACTGGCGCGTCGTTCTCCCCGTGACCGGCATCGTCCCCGTGGATGCCCCTGCGGTCACCTTCGAACCCCTGAACGGCACCACCCTTGAGCACGTCTTCGAGAATGCCACGTCCGGTACCTTCGTGCACAACTTCACGACCAACCTGACCCTGGCTGTCGGCACCTTTGCAGTCAACGGCACCGGTCTGGTCAACGCGACCCTCACGCAGGGCAACGCTACGATGTTCTACAACGGCACCGTCCACGATGGCAACCTCACCAACTTCACCCTCGAAGTGTTTGACATGCTCAACGTCACGGCCGATGAGCTGCAACTGGTGCTGGACTTCACCGACTTCAACGGCACCTTCCACTTCGACGTCGCGGCCCCCGTGATCGACATCGTCGAACCCGAAGGCAACGCCACCGGCAACGAGACCATCGAGCCTGTCGCCGAAGGCGAAAAAGCCCCAGGCGTCGCCTTGCCGCTGCTGGCTCTTGGCGTCATCGCCGTGGCCTTCGTGGCACGCCGCCGCCAGTAGGCTTCTGGCCTCTTCTTATCCCTTCTTTCCCCCTTTTGGGCCCCCGTGGCCAGACGACACACTCATACCCTTTCTTCTCATGGACAACTTGAGGGGAAATTTGGTGTTGGACGAGCGAGCTCTTGAAGCCATGCTGGCGCGACAACGCGCATCGGAAGCCGGGCACGTCAAGGCCCCTAGTGTCCGCACCGAGGAGACCGCAGAATTCGAGGTCTACGAACGCAAGGCAGACGAGGTCGAAGAGGCCCCCGAGCCCGCTGCGGCCCCTGCTGCTCCTGTGGCTCCCACGGCCCCGCCGACGCGCCCGAAAGACGCAGACGATTTCGAGGAACTCCCCGGGCGGGACGTCCCGACAGAGTCCGAGGCGCCCCCCGCATTCCAAGCGACCGAGGCTCCGGAACCGGTCGAAGTCCCGGAACCCGGCGAGCCGGCCATCGAAGCGCCCGCTGAGCCGCTGGAGCCCGAGGCCGCCGCTGCGCCCGTGCTGGAGCCCCCCGCCGAGGTGGCCCCAGTCGAGAAGGCGCCGGAGCCGCCCGTCGCGGACGCTCCCAAGCGCCGCCCCCAGGTCTGGCCACCCATCCGTGCCCGCACGGAACCCCCGACACCCTCCGAACCTGCTGCGCCGGCCGCGCCCGCGGCCCCGACCGAGGCGCCTCGCACCCACGCGCCCACTCCCCATGCGTTTGCTCCCATGAAGGCCGACGGCAACGGCTGCCGCCTAGCTATTGTTCAGGCCCAGTTCAATGCCGAGATCACCGACGCCATGACCGAGACCGCCGTCGCCCACGCCGCCAAGGCCGGTGCCACCGTGACCCACCGGCTCACCGTCCCAGGCGTCTACGACCTACCCCTCACGGTCCAGCACATGGCCCGCCGTCGCGATGTCGACGCTGTGATCGTCATCGGCTGCGTCGTCTCCGGTGAGACGAAGCACGACGAGCTCATCACCTTCAGCACAGCCAAGACGCTGCAAGAGATCTCCTTGGCCACAGATACCCCCATCGGCCTGGGCATCATTGGTCCCGGCATGACCTGGGAGCAAGCCGAAGCCCGCGTGGGCAACGGCGCCCACGCCGTCGAGGCGGCCCTCGTCCAGTGGCGTGCCTTGCAGACCGTCTGATCAGGCCAACTGGTAGGGATCCGAACCCTGCGCGGTGTCCTTGGACGCCGCATCCACGTTCGCCTGCAAATCGGTCAACACCGCATCCATGAGCGGCGCCTCTAGCATGGCGCGGGGGGTCGTCCACCAGAAAATGCCGTCGGCCACCGAGACCTCGCCATCGATGATGCCGAGTGTTTCCCAGACCCCCGCGACGCTCCGTTCCAGGGTGAAGTTCCTGGCTGCATCGGGGGCTGGAGCGCCGTCCTCCGTCAACGGGTGGGTGGCCACGACCCGGTAGGCGTCGATGGATCCGTTCCAAGAGGGCTTGAAGGAGACGCTGTAGGTGGCGCCCCGGGTCGCTTGCTCGTGAGGGATGGCACTGAGGTTGAGGCCGACGTACAAGTGGTCCAGGTCGCTGTGGAGCCAGGCCTGGGTGATGTTGAGGTGGGGCAGTTGGGTCTCTGTTTCGTCGTCGGCGATGGGCGCATCCTCGGGTGCCCTGCGGGGCATGGGCACTGTCGGCATGGGTGCCACCTGGACGCTCTGCGTGACCGTCACGCTGTCATGGCCGTCATCGATGACCACGGCGGCCACCTGTGGGCCATCCAGGAGCCAACGGGCGGGTGATCCGCAGGAATCCGGTTGCAGCACCTGGAGGGCGTCGCTTTGACTCCACTGGCAGGTGTAGCCCTGGTCGCTGTAGCCTTGCTGCGCTGCGGCGCCCAGCGTGAACCAGGCGCCACGGGTCTGGTTCGGCACATCGATGGAACCCACCAAGGGTTCAGGGTCGACGATGACCGTACGGGTGGCACTGGCGGATTCGAAGCGCGGAGCCGACACTGTCACCGTGACCACGTACGTGCCCCGTTCGTCCAGGATCATGGATTGGACGGTGTCCATGCCTAGGCCACTGCGAGACAACGTGTCGGGTCCTGCAACGTCGATCAGCCACGCGACGTCTGCGAGCAAGGGGTCTCCGATGGCGTTGCTGGCTGCGCTGGCCACATGGACGGTCAAGCGGGTCGGGGCCACGGCGGAATCCAAAGATGTCCAGACCTGCACCTCCAGCGGTCCGATGGTGCCGTACTCCGGGATCTCGGGGAAGATGGGGTCTGGGGACTCCTGCGTATCAAGCGGGACCGACGCGCAGCCAGACAGGATGATCAATGCAGATGTGACAGAAACAAGCAGGCGCATAGGGGTACGCCTCTCGGTGCCCACTTAAGCAACATAGTCGGCTCGATGAAGCGATCGGGCCGTTCAGCGGTAGAATCGTCGGACCCAGAGCCGCTCGTAGAAGTGCTTCTCCTCTTCCACGACCTCTTCCTGGTATCCGAGGGCCCCCAAGCGCTCCCGCAGGGGCGCGGGGTCGCTGAGGCTGCTATGGATGACCAGGATGTCGCTTGGCAGGGGAGAAAGTGCCGCGATCTGCTCAGCAAACCGCAGCACCACCACATTGCCATCAGGGCCGCCATCGAATGCTAGGTTGAGGGGGCCACTGACTTTGTCCTCCTCATCCGTGGGCAAGTAGGGGGGATTGAACGCCACCACATCGAAAGGTCCCTCGAGACCCTCCAAGAGGTCGGTCTCCACGACGTGGATGGAGAGGCGGTTCTGCTTGGCATTATGGCGGCACAATTCCACCGCGAACGGATTGGCATCCGTCGCGGTGACCTCGGCGCCTTCCCGGGCGGCGGTCATGGCGATGACGCCGGCGCCGCAGCCCACTTCCAAGAAGCGTTTGCCCTGCGAGACATGCGCCTTCACCGCGCGGGCCAACAGGAACGTGTCATCGTGGGGTTCGTAGACCTCTGCATGGGTGCCGACGAACAAGCCGTCGTATTCCATCAGAGCATCGCTCCGAACATCTCCGGCGTCACCTGCTCAGGGCGCAGCGTCGCAGCACCTAGGGCCTCAAGGCGCTCCGGGGACACGACGCCCTTCAGGCTATTGTGGAGTTGCTTGCGGCGCTGTCCGAAAGCCCGGTCAAGGATGTGCTGGAAGCGAGCCTCGTCCGGGACCTCGAATAGAGGCTCCTCTCGGGGCTCGAACCGCAACACGATGCTGTCCACCTTGGGAGGGGGATTGAAGCAACCGGGGGGCACGTCCCGCACCTTGGTCACCTCGCAGAGGCGCTGGGACTGCACGGACAACTTGCCGTACGCCTTCGTGCCCGGGCCGGCGAGCAAGCGGTCGCCGAACTCCTTCTGGTACATCAGGACCGCACGGCCCCAGCCCTGCTCTCGCAGGAGGGCCAGGAGTTTGGCGGTCACGGGGCCACTGATCTGATAGGGGAGGTTCGCCACGATGCGGTCGAACGGACCCAAGTCGGCGAGCTCCACTTCCAAGACATCGCTCAACACCACATCGACGTTGGGCCAACGCTCCAGCAATGGCTTGGCCATGCGTGGATCCGCTTCTACGGCGACCACGTGCTGGGCACGCTTGGCCAAGGGGTCCGTCAGGACGCCTTGTCCTGGTCCGATCTCCAGGACACGGTGCTCACGCTCAATGCCAGAAGCATCGAGGATGGCCTCGAGGATGTGCGGCGCGCGGAGAAAATGCTGCCCAAACGGGCGGCCCATGCTCAGTAACGGCCGTGGCCGCTGTGGCCACCGTGGCCGTAGCCGCGGTCGTCCTTGGCGGGGGGTCGCACGAAGATGTGGTACTTCTCCGTCTCATCGGAGAGTTCCTTCACGATGCGCTGGATGATGACCTTCTCGGGGTGCGCGATGTGAGCGCGCTCCGTCAGGTCTTCGAACGACGCGAAGGGTGCCTTGCGGCGCTCTTCGAGGATGTGCTGCACGGACTTCTTGCCGACGCCAGGCAACAACTCGAGCGCATGGTAGCGCACCGAGATCGCCGGAGCGTCGTTGAAGAACTTCACGAAGCGCGCAGGGTCGGCCTTGATGATGTCCTCGATGACGAACGGAAGTTCGCCATGGGCGGAGGGCGTCAGCTCGTCGTACTTGACGCGGCCGCGGATCTTCTGCACCAGGGTGCGTTGTTCTACGTCCTTCCCAACGTAGGCGCGGTCACCGATGGTGAAGCTCGCGCCTTGCTTAGGGGCCAGTTCGAAGAGCGTGAACTGGGTCTCGCCCACGCCAAGGAGCGTCGGCTCCCGGCGGCTCGGAGGCGCGTCGGGGCGACCCTTGGGAAGGAAATCGAGAATGTGGACGTAGTCTTCCATGATACCAGCCTATGCAACGTAGTGCTTGTCGACGATGTCGAGGATCTTCTCGCAGTCGTCTTCGCTCAAGTCGAGGCGAGCCTTCTGGAGCAGACCCATGACGTCCTCGGGGTGCTGAGGCAGCAGATCCGCGATGCGGAACGCGTACTTCTCATCCATGGCCGGGTAGGCAGCCAAGACGTCCTTGATCAGGGCGTTGGCGGCCTTCTCGTCCAGGCGAGCGAAGCGGCGCGCGTGCTCGAGGGCGATCTTCTGCTCGTACGTCAGTTCCTCGCGGGTTTCCTGAGCGTGCGTCAGCATGGTCTTGACCTCTGCGAGGGAGACCAGGCGGCCTTCCTCTTGGAGGTCGTCGAGGATGACATCGTCGGACATGACGATCACTCGATCTGCTTGAGGTGTTCAGCGCGGACCATCAAGGTCTTGGGCTTGTTGCCGTGGACGATGTCGACGACGAAACTGTCGCCCTGCTTGCCACTGACGACGCCAGTCTGTCCCTGGAAACGCTTGTGGGTCATTCCCTTGTGGACGGACGGTTCGTTGACGATGGCGACGCGGGAGCCGACGGCGAATTGGCGCAGCACCTGGTTGGGGCTGGGCATCCCGCGGTCGCGGGGGCGCTTGGAGAAGACGCCACGCGTCTTGGAGCGGAGACCTTTGGATCGAATGGGCATGGTACTCACTTCCTGCGGCACACTAGGGTGTCCGCTGAAGGGCGGTAATGCCGGGTGACCAGTCCTGGTTCATAAGCGTGGTGGCGGTCGCATTCACAGGCCATCGGGGATCATCTCCTGTGCTACTCGGGGTGGCACTCGGGCCCAGAGCTTGCCGCCGTCGGTCGGGGAGAACCCTTGGCCAGCTGGCATGTAGGCCGTGCTGCCCTCGACGCCGGCCATTTCGTAGTACACGTCGAGGCGGGCCTGGCCATAGCCCGTGGCCCATGCGGGGGCCCCTGTCGCCCAGTCGGTGTAGAGCCACATTCCGAGATTCCAGCCCTCGAATTCGCCGGCGCGCTGCACTGCGTCCACCCAACTCATGGACCATGCATCGGCGCGTAGCGCCTCAGCGCAATCGGCGGATCGGCTCTCTTCCCAGGAATCCACCGCGTGCTCCCCCAGGGGCTCGACCGAATGGTTGCGCGCAGACAGCGACCACGCCTTCAGGCCCTCTTGGCCCTGGACATAGAAGTAGTACGTGTCCGAGGTAAAATCGAAGGGTGTCACTGGCCCCGCGCCGGGGCCGGAGCCCCAGCCCTGGCCATGCCAGACCCACGCCCCGACCAAGCACCCGTTGGCTGCGTAGTCTGCCGCTTCGGGTGCGG
>JBFGSX010000048.1:0-8979 GCA_041566495.1 Thermoplasmatota archaeon | reverse complement strand
TTGCCGGCTTGGCTGGGCAGTGACGCTGCACTGGCCACCACCCCACCCCATGAGATGGCAGAGTGGCCGTTCTGGGGCACCACCTTGGATTTGATCGAGATGGTCCTGGCCAAGTGCGACATCTCCGTGTTCCAAGCATACCTTGCCTTGACCGAACGGGACATGGGCGATGCCCTCGTGGCACGCTTCGACGCGGCCCGCAATGGCGTCCTTGCGGCGTCGGGCCACGGGGAATTGCTGGAAGAGAACCCGGTCTTGGCTCGCTCGATCCGTGTGCGCAACCCCTACCTGGACCCCATCCATTTGCTGCAAGTGCAATTGCTGCAGCGAGTGCGGGCCGGTGATGAAGCGGCGAAGCCCGCGTTGTTGTCCACCATCACCGCCATCGCGGCGGGGTTGCGCAACACGGGTTGAGTTCGAACCCACCAAATAACGCGGGGCCCGTCCAAGACTTGTGCTCATCGACGCGCATGTCCACCTGAACAACTACCACGAAGGACACGCACACCCAGTCGACGCACAAGTGCAGGAACTCTTTGCCAAGATGGCTGAGCGCCACGTGGACCACGCAGTCGTCATCACCAGTTACAAGGTCGATGACAACCGACCCTCCGTCGAGCGGGTCCTTGACACCCTGCGGGACGACCCGCGCACCACCGTCGTCGAAGGCCTCCGATGGATGGGGCCTGAGCGCACCGACCTGGACGAACTGGATGGACGCATCAAGGCCGGCCGAGTCAAGGGCATCAAGGTCTACCCCGGCTACGAACCGATGGCCATCAACGACCCCAGCCTGGAACCGGTCTTCCACTTGGCCGCGGAGCGGGACGTACCTGTGTTGTTCCACACGGGAGACACCTACGCCAAGGGCGCCAAGATCCGCCATGCCCACCCATTGCTCATCGATGACGTGGCCGTCGATTATCCCGAGACAAAGTTCGTCATGTGCCATGCAGGCAACCCTTGGTTCGTGGATGCAGCCCAAGTGATGTACAAGAATGACAATGTCTACGCCGACATCTCGGGCCTCACCCTGGGCGGCTTCGAAGCGGAGTTCGAGCACTTCATGCGCAACCGCTTGCATGACATGATCGCCTACATGGGGCTCGCAGAACGCAAACTCATGTACGGCACCGACTGGCCCTTGGTGCACATGTCGCCATACCTTGACTTCGTGGATTCCTTGAACATCGATGACGAAGCCCGGGAGTGCTTGCGCTGGAAGACGGCGAAGGATCTCTACAAGATCAAATTGGATTGAAACCCGCCGGAAAACGCGGTCGACGCCAAGGTTCACCTGGCAACGGCCACGAATCCCACAGGCCCGTTTCGGATTCCGCACACCTAGGCCGAAAAGCCCCGCCCTGAATCCCGCCAGACTGCGGAATCCACGGCATGCCGCCAGGATGCCTGGATTTGGTCCATGGATATGGGTTCAAGCTCCACGGCATGGCTCCAGACCATGCGTTAAGCCCATCGGAGCGGGGCCAACCTAGCTAACTCGAGGCTTCTTCACCGAGTTATCAGATTTCCTTGCTAAACCCTTATACCCACACCGCCGCAGTTCCCGATTCGCGCTCGGATTCCCCGCCTAGCGGGACGTGGACATGATGAAACCCCGGAACACAACCCAAGAAGATCGAGTGAACTTGCGCATCTTAGAATGCCTTGCCAAGCACGGTCGGATGCCCTACGCACAGATTGCTGAAACCCTCAAACTCAGCGCCAATGCCGTGCGTGATCGTATTCTGTCCATGGAACGACGAGGGGTCATCAAGTCGTACCATGCCGTGATCAACGGCCCCGCCTTGGGACGCATGGTGCACGTGCTGGCACTGACAGAACCAGCCCCTCGCAACCCGCAGGCATTCAAGGCCCTCGCCGACCACCCCAACGTGGTCAGCGTCGCAGAATCCAACGGCCGCTACGGCCTGGTCGTGGAGTTGCAGGCAGAATCCATTGATGCCATCAATGACATCCTGGAGGAATCCCTGTACAAGTTCGGATACGACCTGGCCGAATTCATCTCCCTTGGCGCCCCGCTTCGCCAAGCCAGCCATGCGCCACCCCCAGAGGCCCTGAAGACCGAGAAGGCGGTGGCCCAATGAGCGGCATCGACAAGGGCGACCATGAGATCATGGAGATCCTCCGCAAGGACGGTCGCGCCACGATCCGCAGCATCAGCGAAGCCCTCTCCATTCCTGAATCGACGGCACGCGACCGGGTCCGTGGACTCGAAGACCACACCATCATCGAAGGCTACCGGGTCGTCGTCGATCCGCGCCGCCTGGGCCTCCGCATCATGGGTTGGCTCCTCGTTGAGGTCCCCCGGGACGACGTGCATGACTTTGCCCGCTTCATGGAATCCCAACCCATCATCTTGCGTGGCTACCAGTTGAGTCACCGACCCAACGCGTTCATGCTCAAGGTCGTGGCCCCCAGCACCCATCGCTTGACGACGGAAGTCCAGAACTGGCGCCGCAAGTTCCAGTTCAAGACAGAGGACCTGCTGCTGATTGATGACGTCCGCATGGACGAAAAGGAAGACGTCGCAGAAGACGAAGAGCGCGCATTCGGTGCGCTGAGCGAACGCCTCATCACGTAGCGTCGCCCCAAGAGGGTGGAAGAAAAGGAGAAGGGAATCTGCGTGGTTAGAAGCGCGCGTCGAGCGCAGCTTCGGCTTGGGCAGCAGCACTCAGGACGGCTTCCGCTTGGGCACCGATCTGACTGCCTTCGAACAAGACCGCACCGAGCGTGCCGTCGACTTGGCTCTGGACCAGGGTCCAGGCCTCGGCGGCCGCTTGGCGCTCAGGCGTCGGGACACTGCCGTAGTCTTCAGCGACGGCTTGGATGTACGCCAGGTCGTTACCCACTTCGGCGTACGCTTCGCCTTGCACTTGGGCGACGACCGCTTGGGCGGATTCCGCGTAGGCACGGGCGTCGCTGATGGCGCCGTAGGCACGGGCTTGCAGTTCCGCGCGGTGTGCGGCGACGGCGTCATCGATAGAGGCCTCAGCAGCGGCGCGCAGGTCAGCCTGGGCAGCCACGGCACTCTCGACGGCACTCTCAACGTCAGCCTGTAGGACACCAATCTGCGCTTCGGCCCAGGTGGTGCTCTCACTGACACGGGCGTCCAGGTCAGCCCGGGCATCGTCTGCGAGGGCGACGATCGCGACCTGGTGAGCGGCGGCTTGGGCAGCCAGTTGGGCACGGGCACCGGCGGCTGCGGCTTCGGCACCGGCCAGTTGGCCTTCGATCTGGGACGTGGCTGCGGCGGTGGCAGAGAGGTAGGCTTCGATGTCAGCGGCACTGGCGCTGCTGGCCTTCACGGACGCCTCGGCTTCGGCGATGGCCGCGAGGCGGGCATCGGCTTCACTGCGGACCGTGTCGAGTTGGGCGTCGATGCGGCTTTGGGCTTCGGCGGCGCCTGCTTCGATGGCGGCCAGTTGTTCTTCGACGGTCGCGTCCAGGTCCGCTTCGGCGGACGCAGCGGCACTCTCGACACTGGCGACGTAGGCCTCTGCGGCTTCGGTCAACAGGGCCTCGTAGTTGGCGGCGGTGTCGTGGACCGCGTTCACGCGGCCGTCGAACTCGGCGTTCACTGCAGCGGTGGCATCGGCGCGGAATTCACCGGCAGCGGCCAATGCTGCGTCCACTTGGCCGACGATCTCGGCTTGGCTCTCGGCGGCGTCGTCGAGGCCCGTGGAGAGGCTACCGTAGCCGCTGCCGACGGTGCTGAGCATCGCTTCAGCGTGGGCCTGGGCATCCAGAGCCCCTTGCTCGTCGGGTTCTACGGCATCATTGGCCCCGAAGGGGCTCTTGACGAGGCCGGGAATGCTGACGGGCAACCCTGCCCCAGCGGTGGTCTCGTCGGCAGTGGCGAAGAGGGTCTGGACCTCGCTGCTGCCGTACAGGACTTGGATCTGGGCGATCAGGGCTTCGACCTGCAGAAGCACTTCGTCCACTTCGGCCGTGCCGGTCTTGTTGAAGTGGACGCCGTCTTCGGTGACGTACACGGTGCTGGGCATGTGGCTCCAGAAGAACGCAGATCCGGTGTACGAGTCGAGTTGGGCTTGCAGGCCGCCAACGTCGTATCCGTACAATCCACCAAGGTGGGTCTGGATGCCGCCGTCCGTGCCGGCCAGTAGGTCGCTGGCCTGGGCTGCGGCGCCATCGACCGTGGCTTGGGCCTGGGCGATGGATGCCTCGACACTCGCAGTGGCCTCCGCTTGTGCGTTGGCGCTGTGATCGAACGCGCCCGCCGCAGCACTATCGACGCTGGGCAAAGGAGCTGCCAAGGCGGCCAATGATGAGGCCGGGTCCTGGTCGCCGCCGAAGCCAAAGTCGCTGGTCGCGATGGGTTCGTCCTCGTGGGTATAGTACATGGTGGCCGCGAATGCGACGCCGACCAATGCAATGACTGCGCCTACGGCGAAGGCCGTCTTCCGGCGGGTCTTGCCGGGCGTGGGGGTGGTGGTTTGACTGTGGCTCATGATTGCTCGCCAAACCGATCTTGGTGCGCGATGAGGATAGCCGTCGGCGCGAACCAACGGAACAGTGCCCTCCGGAAAACCCGGAGGCGCAAGAAGGGAAAGAGGAGGAAGAGAGCCTGCAGGCTTACAGGTACTGCTGCCCAAGGGCGCTGAGGTTGTGCCCGACGACACCGATCACGGTGAGCTGCTTGTCGATGTCGCCATCGGCGAGGTAGGTCATGCCGGTCATGATGTCGTTCTCGAGGCCGAGTTCGTCGGCCTTGCCGTGCCATTCCTGGGCCTTCTCGTTCTCTTGGGTCCATTCGCTCTGGCGCTCGTAGTCGTTGGCGACGTCGCGGACGATCTCTGCGTTGCGGGCGACATCGTAGCTGGCATCGCTGCGGATCATGTCCGGGATGCCACGGCTGCCATCGACGCTGATGTATGCAGCGGCGTTGGCCTTGAAGGCGGCATCCAGCAGGAAGTGGGCCTGTCCCTTGTACGAGGCTTCGATGCGGGCCTTGGCGCGGATGGCGGCACTGATGTGGGCCTCCACGGTCGCTTCGGCGCGGGCGTGGATCTTGGCGGTGGTGTACGCTTCGGCACGCAGGGTGGCGGCGATGCTGGCGGCCAGGGTCGCGTCGAGCTTGGCTTCCGCTTGGGCGGCGATGCTCAGCACCACGTTGGCGCGGGCTTGGGCCGATGCGCGGAGCATGGCGGCTTGCTTGAACAGCACATTCGCCGTGGCTTCCGCGCGGGCGCGGGCAGCGGCTTCGGCTTGGGCCGCAGCGGCCATGGTGGCCGAGGCTTGGGCGCTCGTGTCGGTACCGGTGCGGGCTTCCAGTTCGGCCAGCAGTTTCAGGGTCGCGTTGGCGCTGGCCCAGATGCCTGCACTGACGTCCTCGGATTGAGCGAGGGCGGCTTCCGCTTGGCCTTCGAGGGCCTCGGATGCTTCGATGCTCTTCTGGAACACCGCTTCGGCTTGGGCTTCCGCTTGGGCGCGGACGTTGGCCTTGGCTTGGGCGTGGGCTTCGACGGCGGCGGCGATGCGGGCTTCGGCTTCGGCGTGGGCCTGCGCTTCAGCTTCAGCAGACGCAGCGAACGTCGCCTTGGTACGAGCCTCCAGTTGTGCTTCCACGGAGGCTTCGGCTGCGGCTTGTGCTTCGGCCATCGCTTCCAGTTCCGCACGGACCGCGGCTTCCAGTTCCACTTGGGCCTGCGCCGTCGCGTTGACGCCGCTCAGGACCGCTTCGAGGCTCGTGGTGGCCTTGCCAAGGATGGCAATGGCTTCCGTGTAAGCGCCGACGGCCGCTTCCTCATCAGGGGCCGCCATGTACGAAGCGTTCTCACCTTCGACGAGGACGCCGCCCTTGCCAGTGAAGATGCCGACGGTGATGCCGTCGGTGGCATTGGCGAGGGCTTCTTCGACGCCGGAGACATTGCCCCGGACACCGACGTAGGCTTCGACGGCGGCAAAGAGGTAGCCGTCGATGACCTGGTTGCCGGTGAGAGGGACACCGAGGGCCAGCTTGGTGCGGGCGTTGGTGTCCTGGTTCTCCCATTCTTCCACGTCATCGGGGGCGTTGTACTCGTACTCGGCCACGTATTGGGGGTGGTTCTCGTCGATCTCGCCGACGGCGTCGGCGGCGCTCGATGTGTTGCCGTCGAAGCCAGCGGGCTCGTCTTCGAGGACGGCGCCTGCGGTGCTGCCGGCGGCGTGCACGGTGGCGTTGCCATCCTCGCCGAGGCTGGCGACCGCTTCAGTGGAAGCGGCGACGGAGGCGTTGTAGTCGGCCTCCAATTGGGCGCCGGCTTCGGCCATGGCCTGAGCGGCGGCCTCAGCGATGGCGTTCATTTCAGCGATCGCGCGGGCGATCTCTGCATCAGGGTCGGAAAAGAGGCCGTCGGTCTCAGCACTACCTTCGTCATAGAGATCCTCGCTGCTTGTGAGTGCAGGCATCATGAACGTGCCTGCAAGCACGAGGACCACTGCGACGGCGGTTGCGCCGATCCACAGGGGCTTGCGCGAAATGCGCGGGTTGGTCGTGTCGGTGGTTACTTTGGACATATGCTCACCAACCGGACATCTGCTCGTCGTCGGGCAAGGCCACGATGGAGAGCACCCGGAACGCTCCCATCACGACGCCAACTGTCAAGGACGCCCGCCCCCCGTGTACGGGCCTCGCTGGGGAAGCGGACGAGGCATGGTTCCGGTGGTTCGCCATGACGGCCATCCTCACCGGACATCAGAATCCCGGTTGTCCATGCGTATCAGATTTCTCGCCGGCCTTGCCCTCTGGGCTTTGGCAGGCACCGGTTTCCTCACATTGGCGTTGGTGCACGACGCCTTGGCCCTCATCCCAGGTGCGCTATGGTTGGTCATGACCATCGTCGGCGCCGCCAGCGTCGGGTACAAGGTGCTGTGGTTCCCCCCGGACCGCATCGCTGCTGTCGTCGGCCGGCTCCTCAGCATGGGCCTCTTCGCCCCTCTGGCCGTCCGCTTCCATCCGAGCCTAGAGAACCAGAACCGCTTGAAGATCCTTGATTATCTTGAGGCGAACCCTGGGGCATCCATCCAGGATGTGCGCATGGCCATGGACATCGCATGGGGCACAGCCGTCTACCACTTGGACCGCCTGCGGCGGCAAGAGAAAGTGGTCAGCCACCGGCAAGGCAACCACCATCGCTACTGGCTGGCCAACACCCCCCAAGCGCGGGTGCGTCGCGGCTGGTCGGTCTTGGAGCAGAGCACTGCCCGGGACATCGCCATGGCCGTCGTGGCCACCCCGGGTGCCCATCAGGGAGCGATCTGTGAGGCGACCAACGTGCGGGCGCCCAGTGCCAGCAAACACTTGGCGCGCCTCGAAGAACACGGACTGGTGGAGAAGTACCGGGTGAGTCGCTACACGGTCTACCAACCGACCGCTGAACTGGAGCGGATCCTCGCGTTGCAGGACACCCCCGCAGAGCAAGCCCCCGCCATCGACTTGGACGCCGCATGAGCTGTGACGACGGCAGGTCTGGGCCGGGCCGTATAAGTAAACCATCCCCATACTCGGACATATTGCGAGGTAGGGGCCATGCATGATACCAAGCCGAAGATCGGCATCACCGGACTGCCCAACGTAGGGAAGACCGCCACGCTAGCGGCGATTTGCCGCAAGCTTGAGCGTGACGAGTTCGTCATTGGCGGCATGATCACGCGGGCCTATCGACCCGGCGACGGTACCGTTCGCGTCGGCTTCTACGTCGAAGACTGGCAAACGGGTGAGAAGGAGGTCTTTGCAAGCAAAGAGTTCCCCAACACAATCCGTGAGAAGACCGAGACGGACGACGGCATGTACTATGTCGACATCGACCCCTTGGACCGCATCGGCGTGAAGGCCGTCCGCGACGCCATCCATGACGAAGAAGTGGACATCATCATCATCGACGAGGTCGGCAAGATGGAGATGCACTCCGAGGACTTCAACAAGGTCGTCAAGGAGGCCCTTGATTGCCCCAAGCCGGTCATCATGACCCTTCACAAGAAGTCCCGCAACCCCTTGTTGCAGGATCTGCGCCGTCGCGACGACGTGCGCATCCTCGAAGTCACGGCCGTCAACAAGAACCTGCTTCCGTACAAGATCGAGAAGCTGCTGAAGGACCACCTTCAGACGTCGTACTACTGAGGCCGCGTGGCCGTCACGGAAGGCGCCACTCGACTCCCGATCGCAGCCGACGCGTTGAGCGGAGGCGCCACCGGGCCGGGCACCCATGACCGGGACCGCCCGTTCTACAACCCCGCCATGCAGGTCAATCGCGACCTGTCGGTGATGGTCGTCGAGGCATGGGCGAAGCGACGGGGGCGCCAATTGGATGTCGCCGACGTCCTGGCGGGTGCCGGCGCCCGAAGCCTCCGCCTAGCCAACGAAGTGGACGCCGACATCATCGTCCACGCCAACGACGGCGACCCCAATGCCATCGACACCCTCAGCCGGGGTCGGGAAGAACTGGGCATCCCTCCAGAGCGCTTGCTTGCCCAGCGGGGCGCCGCCCACGCGTTCCTCGCCGCCCGCCGCTACGACATCGTCGACCTCGATCCCTTCGGCAGCCCCATGCCGATGCTGGATGGCGCCATGCGCGCGGTGCGCCACGATGGGTTGGTGTGCATCACCGCCACGGACACCGCCGCATTGTCCGGCACCTATCCTCGCGTCTGCAGGCGTCGCTACGGCGCCTGGCACGGACTACATCGGATGCCCTGGCGCGCCGAAGTGGGTTTGCGCATCCTGACCGCGGCAGCCATCCGCTCCGGGGGTCGCTTCGAGCGGGGCGTCCGACCGGTCCTTTCGGTCTCGCAAGGCCACTGGATGCGCGTCTTCTTGCACGTCACCGATGGCCGAGACCGGGCCGACAAGGCCGCCAAATCTCTCGGGCAGGCCTGGGGGGACGAGGCTCGCATGGCCCACACGGGCCTCCGGGCGCCCGACGGCGACTGGGCCGGAGACATCTACTTGGGGCCCTT
>JBFGSX010000047.1:0-9053 GCA_041566495.1 Thermoplasmatota archaeon | reverse complement strand
GCCGCAACCGATGTCCAGGATGGCTCGGGCGTCGGGGCGCCGCTGGGCCAAGCGATGGTAGAACGCTTGCAGACGGCGTGCGACGAGCCGGTCAAAGATGTGGTGGCCTCCAAAGGGCAACGTCTCGCGCACGGAGCGTCGATTGGAGGACGCCCACTTGAACGAGGCGCAGCAAGCGCGCAGTTGGTGAGCCCCAGGGAACTCCCTTGCGGTCACCATGCGGGCCACCCCTTTGCGCCGCAGCAGCCAGGGTGGTCGGATGGCGATCAGGACCCCGGTGGCGACCGTGAAGACGGAGCGGTTCTCCAACAGACCATACCAGAACCATTCGTTGTTGATGAAGCCCGCGACGACCAGCATGGAGAACAGCAGCGCGGATCCCCCGATGGTCAGGGCACGATAGCGTGCCAAGGGGGCGAGATGACGGTAGAACGACATCAAGCGGGCGGATTGCCACGCCGTGGGCCCAAAGAGAAAGACGCCGAAGAGGACATTGACCCAGACCGGGGTGGGGTTCTCGGCAGTGATGCCGATGGACCAGGTCCGGAGCTCATACCCGGCGACACCCTGCAACCAGGTCTGGATGAAGATGGCGCCGAGGAGGACGAATGTGTAGGTCCACCAGTGGCGTTCGTGGGGACTGCCGTTGAGTGTGAGGATCCAGGCACCAAAGGCGAGCCACCCCCCACTGAAAGCAAGGCGGCGCACAATGAGCACGGCGAACGCCACATCGAGAGGGACGTCGACGAGGAGGACAAGGACCCCGAAGCCGCCATCGAGGATCATGAACACGCTCGCCCCGACCCAGAACCACATGGAACGCCGGAGCGTCGCGCTGGGGAGGGGCAGGAGATAGACGCGATACCCGACGTAGCCGAGCATCACTGCCGTGATGAGATCCAGCAGAATCCCTACCAACAGCGTCAGCTCTGACACATCACTCAGACCCGGCTGGGGCCTGTTAGGCGTGCGCCTCTACCCTAGCGGACGGATCAGAGGTGGTCGGCGAGCCAATCGGTGTAGGCAAAGAGTGGCTTGCCCTTGGTCTGCATAGCCTCCAAGAGAGCCCCCAGGTCTTTCTTCGCCAAGGGCACGTGTGCCAGGTAGTTCTTGAGGCGCAGGTCGTCGACGAGGGGGTGTTGTTTGTCGTACCCTCTGGGGGCGGTCTTGAGGCGCTCGCCGTCAAGCGTGAGGCCTTTGGTCACCTGCTGCCATCCGGAGGGGTCGGCGACGATGCCGTCACGGATCTTGTTGAGCACCGGCGTCGGGGCGCTCCAGATGCCTGCTCCCATGCCGATGGCCTTGCCGTCGAAGCGGATGCCGATGCCTGGCATGGGCCGGGCCTCCGTGGCGCCCCGGTGGGAGAAATACAACACGACGTGGTCGTGATAGGGGGACTTGTCCTTGCTGAAGCGGACGTCGCGGTAGATGCGACTGAGGCTGCCCCCGACCTTCTTCGCCGTGGCCACGTAGGGCAGATTGGCCGCTTCGAACCAGGCGCCTACTTCTTCGATCAGGTCGAGTGCTGGTTCCCGGATGACCTCCTCGTACGTCTGCTTGTGTTCGTCGAACCAGTCCTTGCGGTTGTTGGCGGAAAGGTCTCGCAGGAACGATTGCGCCTTGGCCGAAAAACCGGTCATGCAAGGACAGAATGGTGGGCCCGGAAATGGCTTGCGTCAATCACCGAGGGTCGTTTGCCGTGAACCGGACCGTGCCAGGTCCGGGAAGGAACCATCCCCCGGATCCCGAAGAGGCGTTCCGATGGGTTGCAGGTCTTCCATTTCACGCCGCCCCTTGGCGAAGATGCGATCATGGACGGGGACCGCTTCCCAGGCGCCCGGTGCGGGCGTATGGAGCAGTGAACGCAACTCGTCCGGGCCCCCGCCAGCCATCCAAGCATCCAGCTCTTCAGGCTCCAACACACAGGCCTGCCGATTGTGGAATGCCCCGAAGAACGGGCTGGGCTCGGTGGTGATGATGCCTCCACAGAGGCGCTTGACCGGCGGTTCATCCCCATAGCGCACGGAACGTTCGGAGACCAAGCCCGGCATGACGATGGGATGCCCGTCGCTGCGACGGAACCACCAACTGTGCTTGTTGCCGGCGGCGTCCTTGGTCATCTCGTAGATGCCTGTGGCGACGAACAGACAGTGGCTTTTGCCGTACATGCTGGCCCACATCCGACTCTCGGTGAGCCTGTCATCTCGACAGTTGCCCACGGGCCGACCCCCACCGACCGGGAACCCCCAGCGGGCGCGGACGATCTGCCTGGCACCGTCATCGGCGGTGACCGCGACGGGCAGGGTGGTGGTCAATCGCACGACGGGGTGCGGCACCCATTCTCCTTCGTAGGCCCAGCGGATGGCGCCGGTGGCGTCCTGGACGTCCAGGGCGTGGCTTGTCAATCCGATGAGCCCTGCCATGCAGGAGGAACTCTCGGTGATGATATGATGGCTATGGGCAGGACCCCGGGGCCTGACGCCAGGGGACGGAGCTCCTGAGGCCAGCTCGGTAACCCCTTGGCAAGGGTTCAAGGCGATGGGGCATTGACAAGGGTCCATGGAACTGGAACTTGTGTCCTTCAAGACGTGCCCGTACGTGCAGCGCAGCCGCATCACGATGCTCCACAAGGGCGTCGACCACGCGGTGACCTACATCGACCTCGCCGACCCACCCCAGTGGTTCAAGGACATCAGCCCGTTGGGCAAGGTCCCCGTCATCCGCGTCAAGCAAGGAGACAAGGAGGACGTCCTGTTCGAGTCGGCGGTCATCAACGAGTTCGTCGACGAGATCAGCGCGGACAAGGGCCGCCTCATGCCCGAAGACCCTATCCAACGTGCCACGACCCGCGCTTGGATCGAGTTCGGCAGCAACTGCTTGGTCGATTTCTACCAAGCCTCCATCGCCAAGGACGAAGAGACCCACTTGGGCCACGTCAAGGCCTTGAACGAAAAGCTGTCCCGTCTGGAGGCACAACTGGTCGGGCCGTTCTTCCTCGGCGACGAGTTCACCTTGGCGGACGCTGCCCTGGCCCCCATGCTCATGCGCTTCGATTGGTTCGAGGCCCATGCCCCTAACTTCACACTGTCCACGTTCCCCAAGCTGAGCGCCTGGAGGGACACCTTGCTTGCCCTTGACGCCGTCAAGAACAGCATCGTCCCCGAGTGGGCCGACCTGCAGAACGGCTACATGGTCCGCGCCGGCAGTTGGCTCGGGCACCAGATCGAAGCCTCCGGCGCCACCGTGGCGACAAGCTTCGCCTAGGCGAGGCGACCGAGCCGGTCCGCCAGGATCCCCATCGCGGTGGCCGTCTCGAGGCTGATGCCTTTGCCAGTCAGTTCGTAGTGGACCTGAGCAGCGTGCAGCATGCGCTTAGGGATGCCCTGGCGACCGACACCCACCAAGAGACACACGGGGTGTTCCAGCGTGAGCAGGTCCCGGTTCTTCTCCGGGTCCGGGTGAGGTGTCGTGGCCACGGGGCGTCCAGGCCACGCTTCGGGAAGGCCGCTGACCAATGGCAGGACCTTGAGGCGCCGCTCCTGGAGCAGAGTGCGTGCGTAGCCTTCCCCTTCGCCGACCTGGGAGTCGGCGGCGACCATGTCGACGATGTCGTCGATGGTGCCAGGGAAGTCGATGAGCACGAGGTCGAGGTCGAAGGCGATGCACAACGGCGCCGCCCGGGCGACGGCCCGCACATGAGGCGCGCCTAGGCCGCCGGAGTAGCTGTTGACCAACGCCAAGGTGGATCGCGTCTTGGGTTCGACGGGGATCTCTTGGACCTCTTGTTGGACCGCTTCCTTGACTTCGGTCGGCGCTGCTGGAGCGGCGACATCTTCAGGAGCCGGCATGCCCGCCCGTTCCATGGCGGTGGCGAGTTTGCGGGTCGCCTTGGCACGCAAGGATTCTTCGACATCCGGTAGGAGGCGGTAAGCGAGGGCCAGGTGTTCCTTGCCGCGAGGGTGCTCCATGCGATCGAGGCGCGCCCCGGTCATGGTGAGGACGCTGACCCTGTCGAAGGTGCTGTGGCCATGGGCCGTGCGGCCGATGGCCTCGACCATTTCTGCGTCGTCAGCTTGCCAGATGAGCACTCGGAGCGCTTCGTGGCGTGCTGGGAGGTCTTCCAGGGCCCAGGCGGCGTCGACCGCCTTCTTCTGGTCCCCGAGGCGGGCCACTAGGCGAGGGGCTGCAGCCCCCCCTTCGGCTTCGATGATGGCCAGGAGCGCAGGGGCTTCGTCGGCGGGGGCGACCTTGAGGATCTCTTTGGCGTCCGCTTCGAAGCCTTGGTTGTTGAGGGCACGACGCAGCAGGCGTTCGCGGCATAGGGCATCCACGTGGGGTGCAAGGGCTGCGATGGCGTCCCGGGTCCAGGAGCCATCAGGCATGTCTTCGATGGCGCGCATGGCGCCGTCTGCGATGGCCGCCTTCTCCTTGTTGCCGTGCCCGGGGTGCCAGTCTCCCAGTTGGGCCAGGACATCTCCCCAGGCCTCACCCATGCGGGTGGGGCGGTCCATTTGGCGTAGCAGCTTCCGTGCTTCCACCAACATGGGGACGGCTTTTTTGACAGGGATGCGAGGGTCGCCGGAGAGACGGACCAAGGCGCTGGCGGCGTGGCCTGGATCGTCGATCTGGCGGGCTTCGTCCAGCAAGTCTGCCGGGTGCTCGCCTGCCTTGAGGCGGCGGATCAGTTCTCGGCGGTGGGACGGAGCGTGGCGGGCCACGATCGGGTGAGTCAGCAGGGGTCCTTGAATCAGCCGACGGTGGGCGGGATGCTTCCCATGCGCCCTTCCTGGTAATCTTTGACCGCTTGCACGATCTCGTCACGGCTCGTCATGACGAACGGCCCCCATTGGAAGACGGGCTCTCCAAGGGGCTTTCCAGTGACGAGGACCACGCTGAGATGCCCGCTGCTGGCCACCTCGATCTCGTCCCCTTCGGGGCCAAGGACGGCGATCTGGGAGGCCCCCATAGGGCGCCCACCTACGGTACCCGACCCACTGGTGGCGTAGAGGAAGCCGTTGTGTCCGGCCGGGACGGGGAGGGTGACGGCGCCACCATCGAGGACCGCGTGGAGGTAGGTGATGGGCGTCCGGGTGTCGATGACCGCCTCCGTTCCTTGGAACGCGCCTGCGATGACCCGCACCCGACCGCCCTGGAGGGGGACCTCTGGAATGGAGGCTGACGTTATGTCTTGGTAGCGGGGCCGGATCATCTTGTCTGAGGCCGGCAGGTTGACCCACAATTGCAGGCCATGGACGGTACCCCCGGTCTGCTGCATCTCGGGGTGGGGCATCTCGCTGTGGACGACCCCGGCGCCGGCGGTCATCCACTGGACGTCCCCTGTGTTGAGGTCGCCCCGGTTGCCTTGGCTGTCCTTGTGCTGGAAACGCCCTTCGAGGATGTAGGTCACTGTCTCGAAGCCCCGGTGGGGGTGGTCTGGGGCACCTTTGCCTTCGCCGGGAGCGAACGTCTTGGGACCCATCTGGTCCAACAGGAGAAAGGGGTCCACCATGCGGAAGTGGCTGTTCGGAATCGCCCGGTGCACGAGCATGCCTTCGCCCTCCAAGGTCTCGATGGCATCCACGACCGCGACGACGGTGCGCATACACCGAGATGTCGGCGGGTTCCTGATGACTTATGCGCTACGGGCGAGCGTCACATTCATGGCGAAGACCTTCATGGCCCCCTCATGAGCGACCTACGCCATGCTGAGGTGTGCTTGGTCCGTGCTCCCAAGGAGCAGGTCTGGGCCACCGTTGCCAAGTTGGACCACGACCTCGTGAATGAGATCCAGGCCGTCACGGGTGCCCGGACCGGTGCTACCCGGACTGTGCTCGCGGGCAAGACCGAGCGTTCGGAGACCGTGGTCGAGCTGCGGGAGCAAGAACGCCTGGCCCTCGAGATCGAAGACGGCAAGGCCTCGGGCCGACTGGAACTGGATCTGGAGGATCATGAGTTGGGCACGATGGTGATCCACCGGGCCCGCTTGGATGTGAAGGGGCTTGGCAAGGGCCGCTACAAGAAGGAGCTGCGGCAGCGCGTGCAAGGCCTGCGCAACGTCCTGGAAGCCTAGGCGCCGGACGCAGCCCCGGCCGTCACCTGACATCGCTGCACGGAGCGGCGACTCCAGTAGACCGCGAAGAGCCCGCAGATGACGTTGCCTGCGGCGATGCCGACGAAGAGACCGATCTGGCCAAACAGCGTGGATCCGATCGATGCGACGAGGCCGACGGCGATGAGCAGCCGGAAGACGTTCAGGATGACCGCGTCGCGGGGCCGGCCGAGTCCGTTGGCGGCGTTGGCGGCCAATTGCAGCACGCCCACCCCTGCGTAGGTGATGGGGACCAGCCACAGGAGTTGCCTGATCGCCGCTTGAGTGGCGGGATCCGGAGTGAAGGCCAATGAGATCCACGGGGAGCCGATGGCGATGATGACCGCAGCCACCCCGACCCATGCGACGGCGAAGCGGTTGGCGTAGGCTCGCCCTTCGGCGATGCGTTCGTGGGCCCCTGCGCCGAGGTTCTGGCCCATGAACGGCGTGATGACGGTCCCGAGGGCACTGACGCCCAGGAGCGCCAGCCCTTCGATGCGCCCAGCCACCCCTAGCGCAGCGACGGTCTCGCTGCTGATGTTCGCGGCAAGGCGGGTGACGATGCCCGTGGCCAGCGGGGCCAGCATCATGGTGAATGCCGCAGGGACAGCGATCTGTAGGGTGGCTTTCCAGTCCTGGCGGATCTTGTCGAAGCGGATGCGGTGCAGGAGGCCGCGGCGTTGGAAGACCACGAACGCCGCGAAGAAGGTCGCGACGAAGGCGATGAGGGATGCGACGGCGGCGCCCTGGAGCCCCATGGCGGGGAAGGGACCGATGCCAAAGATCAGCAACGGGTCCATGACGGCGTTGGTGAGCGACGCGACGATCATGATGCGGGCCGGGGTCTTGGTGTCCCCGATGGCACGCAGAGCCGCGTTGCCTGTCATGGGGACGACGACGAAGACCATGCCGGCGAACCAGATCCCCATGTATTGCTTGACGAGGGCGAGGTGGATGCCTCGGGCTCCGAGGGCGCGGAACAACGGATCCATGAACGCGAGGCCCAGCATGCTGGCCACCAGGACGATGGCCACGGAGAGCAGCACCGTGTGGGTCGCCATGCGGCTGACCCGTGCTTGGTCCCCTTGGCCGGCGGCCCGGGCGATGACGGCGCTTCCACCGGCGCCAAGCCCTGCGCTGAGACTCATGATGACGAAGACCACGGGGAACGTGAACGCCATGGCGGCCAGTTCGTCAGGGCCCAATTGGCCGACGTAGAAGGCGTCGACGAGGTTGAAGAGGAGGAAGGCGAACATGGCCCCCATCATGGGCACGGCGAGTCGTAGGAGGGTTGGTCCGACGGGGCCGGAGACCATGGCGGGGGGAGTCACGTCAGAGCTGCTCGACGAACTCGTCTTGGGGCTTGCGGTCGCTGGGCATCTCACGGGATCGGGCCCATTCGGGCAATCCCACGGGGTCCCCTTGGCGGCCCACGGCCAGGGCGCAGACCACGGCATGATCGTCGTCCAGGCCTAGCAGACCGTGCGCCACTTGGGCGTCGATGCCCCCCATGTGGTGGGTCCGATAGCCCATGGCGTCGGCTTGCAGGACCAGTTGCATGGTGGCGGCGCCGGTGTCGAAGAAGGCGTGGCTGTTGGGCGTGCCGTCGTCGAAGGTGGTCTTGGCGATGACCCAGAGGATGACCGGTGCTGCATCGGACCAGGCGCGGTTGCCTGGCATGATGGCGTCATCCATCTGTTGGCGTCCGGCACCGTCCGTGGTGACGACGAAGCGCCATGGCTGGACGTTCATGCTGCTGGGGGCCCAGCGGGCGGCTTCGAACATGATCTCAAGGTGTTCTCTCGGGACCGGCTCGTCGGAGAACGCGCGGGGACTCCAGCGTTGCACGAAGCGGGTGTCGACGGGGTGGGCCGGGGCGCGGAGCTCGAGGGCGGTCTTCATGCCGGAGATGCTCCCGGGAGTCGTTCTCGGACCCAGGTGGGGCGCGTCATCCAAGCGACCAGCCCGGACAGGACGCCGAGTACGAGGGGCGCGGCGAAGCCGGCGAAGTCAGCGGCGACGAGGTGGGTCAGGACGGCGCCCACCATGGTGCCGACGAGGATGGCGGCGCCATAGAAGCGGGCCCTAGGGACCAGGAGGGCGATGGCGGCGCCGATCTCGATGGCGCCGATGAGAGGGACGGCCCATGTAGGCACGCCGAGGCCGCCGTTGAGGGTCTCTGTCATGGCCCCGGTGAGTTTGCCGGCCCCGCTGCCAAGGAAGGCTAGGGCGAGCAGTCCGGAGAGGGTCCAGAGGATGATGGTGGTGCGTTTCGAGTGGTGTGGCGCTGAGTCCATGAATGTTACTACAGTGGCAGGAGTATTAGACTACGCACTTCGTAGTATAGGAGTCACTACGCAGCCCAGGAGTGCCCCATTGATATACATCCAGTAGCCACTATCATCTGAGAACCCATGGATGGCGACCCCTGCGATGAAACCCAGCACGGCTGCCCTGTGGGCGACTTGTTCCAGATGCTCGGCAAGGCACACATGCTCGATATCCTGCACATCGTCATCCGTGCCGATGGCGCCGTCCGCTTCAACGAGATCGAGGCACAACTGAGCATCAGCCCCAACACGTTGAGCAGCCGCCTCAAGACCATGGCCGAGGCAGGGCTCGTGCGCCGCACCGCATACAACGAGATCCCCCCACGGGTCGATTACGAGGCGACCCCCAAGGCCCGTGGCTTGCGCACTGTGTTCCAAGCCCTCAACGATTGGGCCGCCCAGAACACCCTGGCACCCGAAATCACTTCTTGATACGCCTGGACGCGCCAGGCTTCGGCGCCTCGACCGGCTTCTCCCTGACCACGAGGTCATGGAACCAACGAGGGCGAGCCCACCATCCAGAGATGGCGGCGATGCCCGCGATGACGAGGGTGAAGACGCCCGGGCCAGCTTCGCCAGCCATGAAACGGGTCACGGACGCACCCAACATGATGACGACAATGGCGGCGGCCCCG
>JBFGSX010000046.1:0-9113 GCA_041566495.1 Thermoplasmatota archaeon | reverse complement strand
GAACAAGGGCGCGGCGACGACCACCACGACGAATGACTCTGCGAGGACCCCGAGGCTTTCCAGGAACTTCTCCTGCACTTGCCGGTTGTCCAGGATGAACTGCTCCGCCTTGTTGACGAAGTAGTCCTTCAGGTCACCGCCGGTACTGAGCGTCGTGATCGCGCCTTGCAAGAAGTCCTTGAAGCGTTCACTGGGGCTGCGAGTGATGGCCCGATTGAGCGCTTGCAGGATGTCCATGCCAAGCATCTCCATGTCGCGGTGGATCCATGCGGCCTCATTGCTGACCTCACCATAGATCGGTTGCTTGCTGAGGCTGCCGAAGATGCGGCTGGGACTGGCGCCGGCGCTGCTCATGGTGGCGATGAAGTTGATCGCATACGGGAGCTTGGCATCGATGTCCCGGGCACGACCACTGGCGGCCATGTCCGGTAGGATGACGTTGATGAAGTACACGATACCCGCCAGGACGGAGGGCATCGGAATGAGGTACAGGAACAACGCCCCCGGCAAAGGCAAGGCGTTGATGGCGCCCAGGATGGCCAAGAGCAAGACGAACACAATACCGAGGCCGAAGACGACGGCCGTGGTCAGGTACGCTGACGACAGGTACGCTTCAGGGCGGATGTAGATGTGGGCTTGCTGCAGGCTGAGTTGCAGCCGAGGATTCTCGACGGCACGGCGGCGAGCAAGGCCACCGAACCAACGGTAGGCTGCCCGTTGGTACCTATTCAGCCCCATCCGGGTCCTCCTCGGAGCCCTTCCAGGGTGCGTCTGTGGCGTCGTCGCCACTGCTGTCGGCCCATGGCTTGGCCGCCGCCGAGGCCTCCTTGTGGGGCGGCGGTGGCAGGCGGCCTTCGCCGATGACGGCTTCTGGTGCGTAACTGGACATGGTGTCGCCGGCGCGGCTGCCGGATGCGACCTTGGCATCGAGGGTGAAGCCGTCGTCGGCGATGCGCTTCAGGACCTTGTCCGGGCGCTGGTAGTACTCGTGGACTTTCTTGGAGAAGTCGCGGAAGTGTGTGATGTTCTTGGCACGCATCCATTCGAGGACCAACATACGTTGTTCCCACTCGTGTTGGAACTCCTCTTCCGACCAGCCCTTCTTGTCCTGGATCTGGTCGAAGACGCCGGAGTGGCCAGTGAAGATGTGGCGGTCAGTGATGGGGTCCCAGTAGAACACGGTGTTCGTGAGCAGGTCATCCGTGTCCGGATCGAAGCCGATGATCTCGACGACCTCCTTGACGCGGCGACTGAGCTTGGAGCCCACCTTGACCTGGCCCTGGATGACGATGGTGTCCAGGGTCTGCAGCATCATGCGAGGAACATTGATGGGCGGGTTCTCCAAACGGTAGACGGCGGATTTGGCGCTGTCAGCGTGCATGGTGGAGTACACGGCGTGGCCAGTGGCCATGGCCTGGAAGAGTGTCAGGGCCTCGGCACCGCGGACTTCACCCACGAGAAGGTACTCGGGGCGTTGGCGCAGGGCGGCTTCTAGCAAGCGGTACATGTCGATGCTACCTGCACGCTTGCCACTGACGGTCTCGCCCCCGAAGCCACTGCGGGTGACACCTGCGATCCAGTTCTCATGGAGCAGGTTGATCTCACGGGTGTCTTCGATGCTGACGATCTTCTTCTCTGGCGGGATGAACTGACACCACGCATTGAGACTGGTCGTCTTACCGCTGGCCGTACCGCCGGCGTAGATGAGGCTGCGGCCTTCTTCCATGACGAACCAGAAGTAGGCGCACATCGGCGTCGTGACGGTGCCGTAGTTGATCAGGTCCGGCGGCGTGAACGGTTCCTCGCGGAATTTACGGATGGTGAAGCTGCTGCCACGACTGGTCACTTCGCGACTCAGAGTGGCTTGCAAGCGACTGCCATCCGGGAGGGTGGCATCCAGCAGGGGATCAGCGACGCTGATGTGCTTGCCACTGCGCTGCGCGAGCCGGATGACGAAAGAATCGATGTCAAGGTCATCGTTGAACATGATCGTCGAGCGGATGCTCTCATGCTGGCGGTGGAAGATGTAGATGGGGATCTGGGGCCCGTCGCAGGAGATGTCTTCCAGTTGCTCGTCCCGCATGAGGACGTCGATGGGGCCAAAGCCAAGGAAGTCACGGATCAGGTAGTACAGGATCCGCTCCGTCGAGATGTGATCGATGAGGATGTCGTGGTCCACGATGGCCTGCTGCACCGACTCGCGCAGGTATTGACCCCAGTCGACGTCGCTGCCTCGGCGACCGTCGAGGGTCCGGATCAACGTGTCTCGCAGGAACGCCATGATCTTTTCTTCATTGGGTGTGAGCGTGGGTTCGATGGCCTCGTAGACGTACGTGTTCTGCTCGCCGTCGAACGCCAATCGGATGAACGCACGGTCTTCCTCGATGACGCGGAAACTGACCTCTTCCATGTGCGCCTCCAGCGGCGGAATGCGCGTGATGGGGCGGTCCGGGTCATAGCCAAGGTCCTCACCGATGGTGGCGACCTTCTCCATGTGGGCTTCGAGGATGCCTTGGGCCTTCTCGCGGCGCTTGGCCTCGCTGAGCATGCGCTTGGCCTCCTCGCGCATGCGCTTGGCCTCGTCTTTGGCCTGACTGCGACGGGCCTTCTCTTCACGGCGGCGAGCACGAAGCAAGAACGCCTGGTCGCCCACGGGGGACCCGGCACGGGGGGGTGGGTCTTGTTGGTCTTCGGCACCCTCGAGGGCAGAGACCTCGTCGGTGATCAGCGCCTCGTCGCGATCGTCGGCGACCGTTACATCGGAGTCATCGCTCTCCACAAGGCCACCCTGGGCGGATTCTTCCTCGATGTGTCCATCGACGGGCTCGTCACCGGCCGATGCTTCCAGGGAAGCCTCTTCGTCGATCTCCGCCGAGTCGTGGTCAACAGCATCGTCCTCTTCGGCGTCGGCAGCAGCCCATGGCATGGCATCCGTTGGAGCGTCCGCCTCGTCGGATGGATCGGCAAGGTCGTGGTCGCGGGGTTCAGAGTCAGAGGGCATGCATTCACCTAGGTTTCAAGACGAGGGGTGACCGCGTGGGTCTGCTCGGCCAACTGGCCGAATGGATTGGACAAAGATCGTGCGATGACCGGCATCAAAGCCACCTCGCACGGGGTGTCGACGGGAGGGGCCCGGCGTGGCAGTGCTGGGGCCGCAAGCGCGCGTGAGTCGCCGATTCGAACGGAGTCGACGAGGCAGTGGAGCAAATGATGGGCTTGAGCGGTCGCAGAGGGCAACAGTCCCCCCACGGCGCTCGGCGCACATGGCTCATCTCTGCGGAAAACGCGGGTGAGCTCAAGGGTATTTGCAATGTCCACGATGAAGGAGCGCGGACCCTCACCGTTGGACGAGGCAAAGCCATTTGTTGGAAACGATCGAAGAGGTCGCCGCACTTGTGCGGGGCGGGTCCGGAGGGGCTCGAAGGGTGAACCTGGAGCCCCGCGTGGGATGTTTGGGTGCTTCTCGCGCACCATCAATGGATTCTCCCGGCAGCCAGCGAGCCTGTGAGCTCGAACAGGTTGTCGGAGAAACGGTAATCGATCCAGCCCGGATTACGGGCCACTTGCAGCCCCTCGACGCGGAGCTGTGGACGATCTTTGTTGTCGCGGGCCTCAAGCACGCCGTCCACCAGGTGGCGGAACATCTGCACTTCGGCGTCGGAGTGCATGCCTTGGTCCAAGAGGACAAGGCAGATGGCGCCGGCTTGGCGGGCGCGACCGATGAGGACTTGCAGGAAACGGAACGTCGCCTGTGAATTGGAGTAGAGTACCAGCGTCGATGCTGAGTCAATGACCAATACGTGGTTGTCATGGTTCTTGATCAGTTCCGATTGGACCCGGTTGAGCGCCAGGCTGATACCATTGAGGTCGACAGCACTGTCCACGTATTGGACGCGAGGCTGTTCATCGTCGATGCCAATGGAGCGACTGTAGGCGTCCACGAACCAGACCAGACCATCTGCTTCGTAGCGGTCATAGTCGGGGTCCATGCGGCGGAGGTTCTCGCGGACGTCGTCGACGGTGGCATTGGTGACCAGCATGACAACGGGCATACCGGCCCGCAGATTCGCCGCCATCGCCTGCCTGGCGAGCACTTCTTTGCCTTGGAAGCTGGGCCCGTACAGCAGGATACGGTCCCGCTGACGCATGCCACCCCCTAGCAGAGTATCGAGTTGTGTCACACCTGTTGTGCCATTCATACGGTCACCTGTGGAGAGAGGATCCTGTCGACGAGTTTCTGCATCACCAAGTCGGCGTTGGCCTTGTCCACGGCGATGCACGGGAGGACGTCCGTCCCGGCGGGGCCGCCGATGCGACGCCCGACTTCTTCGGGGCCTAGCGCCCCCTCCAGATCTTGCTTGTTGGCGGCTACGATCACTTGGATACCTTGGTCCAAGGCGCCTTGGAGCATGTAACTTGCCCGTTCAAAAGAATCGGGATCCGTGGCGTCCACGACGAGGACGACGGCGACGGCGTTGGCCATGATCGGCTCCATGAGGCTGTCAAAGCGCGCCTCGCCAGGCATGCCGAACATCTCGACCCGCAGTCCTTCTTGGTCGATGGTCCCCCGGTCGAGGGCGACGGTGACGCCCTGTTGTTCGGCACTCACGGCGTGGTCGCACACCTGATGCACGAACGTGGATTTGCCTGCGCCGGCGGGGCCGGTCACGACGACCTTGGGAATATACACCTGTAAGGGACCAAGGCCTTGGGACCGATAAAGCGTCGGTGGTGGTTGCGCGGAACGACCACTGATTCTTTCGAGTCGAAAATAGTGATTTGTGGCAATCCTGTCGTGGACGGCACTCAAATGCAGCGAATGGGGGAAGCTCTTGACCAATGGCGCCAGGGCGACCTCTTCGTGCCAGAACGTGTAGGAGACGACGGCGCCCGGGAAGCGTTGTAGGCTCCGACTCAACCTAGGAGCCGCAGCCACCAAGTGCGCCATCTGGGTGTGCAGGACCAGACCATTCAGGGAGTCCAGCACGAACAAAGCACCAGGGTGCTCCGTGGCGGCTTGGTCGATGCGGGAGACCACGTCAGCGATGTTGGACGGATCGATGGGTGGGTGGTCTGGGTCGGGGATGCTGAACAGTAGTGAATGTGCGTCTAGGATGAACAAGGAATCCGTCTTGATGCCGGCCTTCTCGAAGGCCTTGATGACCCGCCCCGGGGCACGGTCGGTCGACATGTAGACGACATGCCGCCCGGCGGCCAGGGCGGCGCGTGCCGCCTGGAGCAGGAACGGTTGCGCATCGACACCGGGTTCGTTCCTGACAAGGAGGGCTTGACCGGGGTCCTCGTCCGAAAGCAAGTGGTCGAGGCGCGGGACCCCGAAGGCCAACGCCGTGCTCTAAGCCTCCTGCAAGATCATGTTCAACCGGGTCATGCTCTCCAAGAGCTGCTGGTCGAACATCTCGATGGGTAGGGACCGGTCCATCGCGGTGAGCAACAAGAGCTCATCATCGACGCCCATGATGACCAGGCGCATGCCTTGGCTGACGACGAGGACGGTCTCCAGGTCCCGTTCGCCGAACTCGCGGACACTGGTCTCTGCAGCGCCCATGAGCGCCGCACCCATGGCGGAGATGGTGTCGAGATCAGCCGGATGCGGCCACTCGGACAGCACGGGCAGACCATCACGACTGACGAGGCATGCCCCGAAGACGCCCTGTTTGGCGGCCAGGCCTTGCAAGACTTCAGCACATTCTTGCCGAGCCTGTGTCATTCGGCACCTCGTTGACGGCGCATGAGGTCCATGGCCCGTGCGAAGGCACGGTCACGCTGGGTGTCCGAGGCCCGATGATCGAGCATGTCGGTCAAGACGCGGACCACGTCGTCCGGGTCCAGGGGCTTCGTGAAGAAGTTCTGGATGGCGGCCTCGTTGATCGCCTCGATGGCGATCTGCAAGTCAGGAAACGCCGTCATGAGGACACGGGGGACGCTGGGCGCTGCCTCGCGGGCCGCACGCAGCAGGTCCATGCCGTTCATGCCGGGCATCTTGAAGTCGGATACCAAGATCTTCACTGGTGCTTTGGCCAAGATCTCAAGGGCCTCGTCTCCGCCAGCGGCGGTCAGCACCACAAGGTCCGGAATCGAGGCTTCGAGCAGCTCCTGCAAGGAGTCCAGAATGTCCGGCTCGTCGTCGACGAGCAGGATATGGCGAGCCTGATGGGATTCTCCAGTCAACGGGTGCATACTCGTGATTTCCATAGCCGGGCTGGCCTTATATCGCATTGGCCTGGTTCTTTTTAGTCCCGATGGGAAAAAAGCGCGTAGACGGTGAGCCCCAAGGAGATGAACGCCCCTTGTCACCTTCGGCCAAACCCCAGATTGGCCCCGAGGACGTCGGTCGTTCCGCCCCGCCCGGGCCGCACCCAACGTCCATGAAGGGTGTCCGGCCAAGTTCTCCATCGGAAGACCATTCCATGGCCACACAGCTCCCGGCTGGCGACGACGGATGGGTCGCCTTCGAGCATTCCCCGCAGGCGACGCTGCTGTGTGAGAAGGACCGCATCATCCGAGCCAACATCGCCGCGGGCAAACTGCTGGGCGTCGATCCGGATTCCTTGAGCGGCGAGACCTTGCTTGACCAAGTGGGTGCGTCGGGCCGGAGCACATTCCAGAACCAGCGCCTCAGCGACCCAGATGGCCACGTGGAGGCCCCGCTACGTGCGGAGGCCTCCTGGCACATCGCATCGTTCCGATTCTCCAAGAAGCTGCCCGACGGGTCCCAAATCGTCGTCATCGAGGACCTGACATCCAGCAGCAGTGAGCGCCGCACCGTGCGTCGACGGGGCGACCGGGACGAAGAACTGGAGCGCCTTGAGCAGATGAACCAGTTCAAGACACAACTTCTCAACACCGCGGCCCACGAACTGAACACGCCATTGACGCCGCTGCGCTTGCAGATCCATTTGCTGGGCAGCGAGAACCTTGGGCGCTTGTCGGAGCGCCAGAAGAAGGCACTGAGTGTCCTCGAACGGAATGTCGAGCGCCTAGCTGTCCTGGTAAGTGACGTTCTGGACGTGGCCCGCTTGGAAAGCGGCCACCTCACGGTCGAGTTGGACAGCGTGGATCTGAGCACCATCATCAAGGAGGCGTCACAAGCCTACGAGGAGAGCGCCAAAGGCATGGGGGTCTCCCTACTGCTCGACGAAGGCGACGACATCGTCGTCAAGGCCGATACTCGACGCATCATGCAAGTGCTCTACAACCTTGTGAGCAACGGCCTCAAATTCACCGAGGCCGGCGGACGGGTCACCATCCGCACTCGCACCGTCGAGGACGAGGCGGTCATCGAGATCATCGACACCGGCCTCGGCATGAACGCTGATCAACTCTCCCGCCTGTATCAACCGTTCAGCCGGGTCCATGACGAGGAAGGCACCGCCATCTCGGGCACCGGCCTCGGCCTGTACATCTGTAAGGGCATCGTCGAGCAACACGGCGGCCAACTGGAAGCCTCCAGTCCAGGCCCAGGCAAGGGTTCCACATTCACCCTCCGTCTGCCATTGGCCAGCGCGCCTGCCATGCCTCGCCAGCAGGAAGCCCCCAAGAGCGCCCTTGTCGTGGGCCCGCTCGCCCAACGTCTAAGGGAGCTCATCTGATGGCCACCGGCTACGAGATCGGTGGTCTCATCCTCAACATCGTCATGGCCGCCTTGCTGACCCAATTGGGCCTCGTCGTATGGCGTCGGCGCCCCACCGGCCCCGCCCGCTTGGCAGGCACCGGCTTCGCGGGCTGGTGGATCATGCTGGGTTTGCTGCAAATCTCGGCCCTCATCGATCTGATCGTCACCCGCACGGTCGGGTGGACCATCCCAGGGTATACCACGTATGTGCAAGCGCTTCTATTGCTCATCAGCGTCGGCTTCGCCGGCCTCCTGTACTACATGGTGTACCTGTTCACTGGCCGAGCCCGCGCCTGGATCCCGGTCACCATTGGCTACGTCGCCATGTTCATCGTTTTGCTGCACTGGTTCAACGCCGCCGACATCATTGCCCTGAACCAAGGTGAGTTCGCCAGCGAACCAGTCTACAAGCGAGACCTGGCCGACGGCCCCCTGAGTACCGTCATCGGATTGATCCTGCTCGTGCCGGTCTTCATGGCCGCCATTGGCTACCTGTCACTCTACTTCAAGGTCCAGGAGCGCTCCCAGCGCTTCCGCATCGCCACCATCGGCGGCGCATTCACATTCTGGTTCGGGAGCTCCATCATCGTGGGCCAAGCCACCGATTGGAACAACACCGAATGGTGGCCACTGGTCAGCTCCCTCATCACCCTCCTCGCGGCAGCCGGGGTATACGCCACGTTCCAGCCCCCGCGTTGGATGAGCAAAGCCCTGCACATCCACGGCTTCGGCGAGCACGCGGACTGAACGGATTTCCACGGTATTCGTTTTATAGGGGGGGTTTGTCGGCCGCCTTGTCGCAGCGAGCCAGCGCCAGGCCTCGGCCCGGAGCAGGACCACCGCGACAGTCGAAGGAGTCAGAACAACATGGCAGGAACAAAATCCAATCCTGCGCTCGTGGGGCTTATCCACGATCTCAAGGCCGCTGGCCGCGAGAACGAAGCCCCCATCTGGCGAGACATTGCTATCCGTCTGGAGAAGCCGTCTCGCAACTGGGCGCAGGTCAACATCAGCAAGCTTCCCCTTCACGTCCGTGAAGGCGAGAACGTGATCGTGCCCGGCAAACTGCTCGGCGCCGGCGACGTCGACAAGGCGTTCACCGTGGTCGCGTTCAAAGCGAGTGCCTCGGCCACGGCGAAGATTGTCGCTGCCGGCGGAAAAGTCCTCACCATGAAGGAAGGCATGAGCCAATTCCCGAAGGGTGAGAAGTGCAGGATCATCGGGTGACCAAGATGACGACCACCATCATCGACGCAACCGGACTCGTCCTTGGCCGCATGGCCACCGACGTTGCCAAGCGCGCCAAGAACGGCGAAGACGTCCACATCGTCAACGCTGAGAAGGCCATCATCACGGGCGCCTCCAAGAAGAGCATCGAGGCCCGCTACCGCTTCAAGCGCGAAGTCGGTACCATGCGTAAGGGTCCGTTCTTCCCCCGTGAACCCCACCTCATCGTGAAGCGCACCGTCCGCGGTATGCT